>PLBX01000583.1 GCA_003135495.1 Acidobacteriaceae bacterium
GAACCTTAGTGCCCTTGGTGGTGTAAGCCCGTTACTCGTCCACCCGCCACGAAACGCCCGCCGCTTCTCACTTCTCTATTCTGCAATTACAATCACCCGCAATGCTTCGAACTGAGCTTTTTGCGGATCCCACCGGGCTTTTTGTTCATGATGTTGTGCTGNNCGAGTATGGCGGGCTGGTCGAATCGCTTGCCCGTGGGCTGGTTTCGGCGGGGCTGGCTCCGGGAGAGGTGGTGGCGATTTTTCTGCCGAACTCCTGGGAGTTTGCAATTACCTATCATGCGGCCACGCTTGCAGGTGGCATCCCTACGCTGCTTAATCCTTCGTATCGCGAGCGCGAAATTCGCTATCAGCTTGAGAACTCGGGCGCAACTTTTCTGATTACCGATGCTCCGTCGCTTGAGAATGTGAATCTTGCGGGACTGCCTTCGCTGCGTCGCGTTTTTACAACTCGNNTGAACGCTTCGCTAGTCTGCTGCGTCCAGGTTCTGCGAGATTGCCGCAGACGGAGTTGGGCTCGCAGCAAAGGATTGCGGCGCTCCCCTACTCCAGTGGTACAACTGGCTTGCCCAAGGGTGTGATGCTTTCGCACTACAACCTGGTGGCGAACGTGTATCAGATCATCGGCCCGAATGCGGTGCCGCTTCGGCCTGATGATGTGATGCTTTGCTTTCTGCCGCTCTACCATATTTATGGGCTGACGGTGGCGCTAACGCTTTCTTTGACGCTGGGTTCGACTCTGGTGCTGATGCCGCGGTTTGATATGCAGAAGCTTAGTGGGCTTCTGGTGCAGGAGGGCGTGACCATGATGCCGGTCGTTCCTCCGGCGATTAATGCGATGTGCCAGGCGGCGGAAGCCGGGATTTTTCCAAAGGAGCATAACATTCGGTGGATCAAGTGTGGGGCGGCGCCGCTGGCTCCGGAACTGGCGCGCCGGCTTACGGGTCTAACGGGCATCACGGTGAATCAGGGATACGGCATGACGGAAGCATCGCCGGTGACGCATGCGGGATTTTGCGAGCCGGCTGCGATGAATCGTCCGGCGTCAATTGGACAGCCTTTGGCGTTGACGGAGTGCAGGATTGTGGATAGCGGCGGGAATGAAGCGGGGCCGGGCGAATCGGGCGAACTGGTAATGCGCGGTCCACAGTTCATGCTGGGGTATTGGAAGGAGCCGCAAGCCACGGCTGCGGCGCTTCGCGACGGCTGGTATTTTTCGGGCGACGTGGTGCGGCGCGATGAAGATGGCTTTTATTATGTGCTCGACCGCAGCAAAGAGATGATCAAGTACAAGGGATTTCCTGTGGCTCCGGCGGAAGTTGAAGCAGTTTTGCTTGAGCATGAGGCAGTTCGGGATTGCGGAGTGGTTGCGAAACCGGACGCTGATGCCGGCGAGATACCTTGCGCATTTGTGGTGCTCCGCGAGGGGTTTGTGGCGTGTGATGCGCTTGATCAGGAGTTGCGGAACTTTGTAGCGGAACGGCTTTCGCGGCACAAGCAGCCGCGCGAGATCCGTTTTGTAGAGGTGGTGCCGCGAACGCCTTCTGGGAAGATTTTGCGGCGGGAGTTGCGGAAAATTATCTCCTGATCGCAGGCAAGATGGATGTTCCTACGATAAGAGTGTGGCCGGGCGGGGACGCCCGGCACTCCANNGCGTTTCGGAACAGGCGGCGCAGTTTACTTACTGTGGCTAGCATTGGCTTCTCTTTGCTATTGCTTTGCATCATGCTGTGCGTGTGGCGCAGCTTTTATATCGACAAGGGAGCGCCTGATTCGGCGCTTCGCATTATGACTCGCCACAAAGTTTCGCTGGCTAATTTTCTGCCCATCTATTATCGCGGCAAGATTCGTGCGGTGCTGGGAGTAGTGCATGTTGTCCCGATGACGTGGTTTGGCGGGAAGTATAAGGACGACAAGCCGGAGAATTTTTTCGCGCANNTGGCGGCATGGAAACGCGATCGCGCGGGATGTGTGGCTGATGAGCAACTTGCCAGGAAGCACAATTGGAAGATTGGCGATCACATTATTTTGCAGGGAAGCATTTTTCCGACGAATCTCGATCTGACGTTGCGCGGCATTTACAGCATTGATCCTCCGAATAGCGCGCTGTATTTTCATGCGACATATCTGGAGGAATCGGTCAGCTGGTTCAAGGACACGGCCGGCTTTTACTTTACTCGCGTTGACACTGCGGAACACATGCCGGTGGCGGCGCACGACATTGATGAAATGTTTCATGGGACGCCGGTTCCGACCAAGAGCGAGAGTGAGCAGGCATTCAAGCTTGATTTCATCAATACGCTGGGCAGCGTGAAAGCCTTCATACTTGGCATTTGCGGCGCGGTGCTGTTTACCACNNATCTTTGATCGGCGGTTTCTGCGGAATTGTGCTTGCTACTGGAGCGCTTATGCTGGTGGCGCGCCCCGGGATTGGGATGCCGGTATCAATGCACATGACGGCGGCTACGGCGCTGGTGGTCATGGTGGTGGCATTTCTGGTGGGAGTGGTTAGCGGACTTATTCCTTCGTACCGGGCGTCGAATCTGGGGATTGTGGATGCGCTGCGCTATATTGGGTAATCGTCAAAGCGTGGCGTGACTGGGCCGTTCTAAGCAATGTTTCGGGACTTCCTCACTTTAGCGATTCAATCTTTAGGTGCTACACTCGCATCGAATGCGAACGGACTTACTGCCCCTTTGCGATCAGCACTTTCGCACCATGGAACCAGCTCTGGCTCCATACAATGCCGACTATTGCATCGATTTCTTTCGCTGCACGGATAGGTTCTGCCATCGTTGTTTTGGGGAGCGCGTCGGGTATATTACCCCGAAGCGCGACGAAGCTCCGATTCTTAAATCCGGTCAACCGAACTGTGATCGGCATGGGCGGCCAATGTTTATCATCAGCCTCGACCGGCAGCGTAATCATGTGACGTATGCGTGTCCGGAGCCGGATTGTCCGGAGCGGATTGTTCGGGCGTGATCCTTTAGTGATCCTTGGTGCCGTTGGTGGTGAAAGCCTTCCCTTGCGGCTACCCGATTCCTCTCTTCAAATCCGAAATAATCAGATTGGAAATTCAGGCGCCTACTAGCCAGTCGTATTGAGCGCTGGTTAAGGGCACGACGCTTAGGCGTCCCTGGCGGACCAGCGGGGAGTCGGCGAAGAGTTTGTGGGCCTTGATTTGAGAGAGCGTCTTTGGCGTTGCGATGGACTTGCCGGCTTTGATTTTTACTTTCGGAATTTTGGGATCGGTAGCATCGACGCTGATCACCGACGCCGTGCCTACGGCGCTCTTCTCTTCCCCGGTGTGGTAAATCACCAGGCGCTCTGCTGGTTTCATCTCCCGCAAATGCTTCACGGCAGCTGGATTTGTTACGCCATCCCAGATAGTGGCTTTTTCGCGCTCCAGGTCGGCGAAGGAATAGACAGATGGTTCGGTTTTCAGGAGATAGTCCATGGGCAGGATTGTAAACACTGAGGCGGTTGAGGGGAAGGATTAGAGCGCGATTGTGTGCGGTGTCGCTGCGCTGGGGTAGAGCATTGGTTAAGACAAATGTTACTGCGGAGACTTCCCTTCTGGGGTCGGTTCGCCAACAATAGAGGATGGTTTGGCTAGTTTGACTAATTCCGGCGAAATGACGATGGGCAGGGCTATTGAGCGTTACTTCAACGTGGCGCTGTATATGCTTGTGCTCTGCGGATTTGGGGCGCTGGCTTCTACGGGAGGACTAGATCTTCCAGCGGTTTTGCTGGTGGGAGTGGCGCTGGCGATTCGCGGCTTGCAGTTGCTGATGCAGCGCGAATTTGTCATACCAGAGCGATGGACCAATTCGCTGACCCTGATTTACGTTTTCGTTTATCTGGCTGACTACCTTTTCATTTCACGCAGTTTCCTGGGGTCGAGCGTTCACCTGGTTCTCTTCACGATGGTGATCCGGCTGTTTTCTTTGCAGCGGACGCGTGACCATTACATGCTGGCCGTGCTGGCGTTTTTGATGGTGCTGGCGGCGGCGGTGCTGACAGTCGGCAGCGTGTTTATTTTTTCTTTTGCCAGCTTCCTGCTGGTTGCGATCGTCACTTTCGTCCTGATGGAGATGCAACATTCGCTCTCCGAACAGACGCAGTCGCCTGGTAGGAATAAAGATAAAGAAGATAAGCATGAGCATGAGAAAGATAAATATAAAAAAGAAATAAGAGTCGGCGCGCCTGGCGGCGGTACCGGCAGCCAGCGTATGGCCTATGGGTTGATGGCAATCGCTCCGGCGTTGATGCTGATGATTCTGGCGGGGAGTTTTCTGATCTTCTTCTTGCTGCCGCGTGTTTCGTCGCGGTATCTGAGCGCTTACACTCCGACTAGCGATGTATCGACTGGCTTCACCGATCGCGTGCAACTTGGGCGCATTGGGCAGATTCAGCAATCGAATGCGGTGGTAATGCACATTCAGATCCAGAACGATATGCAGGGCGCGTATGACTTGAAGTGGCGAGGGGTGGCGCTGAGCACATTTGATGGCAGGGCGTGGACGAATTCGTATGAGCAAACGCAACTGCGAGCTGGGCTAGATGGAACATATCGGCTGGCGCCTTTGCTGCGCAATCCGTCTGCGACGGGACGGCTGATTCATTATCGGGTAATGATGGAGCCGCTGGGAACAAATGTATTTTTTCTGGCGGAGAGGCCGCAAAGCATCACTGGAAATTTTCGTCCGATTGCGATTGATGCGGGGGGAGCGGTTTACGATCTCGATGCCGACCATCCGGTGAACCAGTATGAGGCGGAATCGCGATTGCCGGAGATTGATGTCGATGAGTTGCGGCTGGCCAGAAATAGCGCTTCGGACGGCATGGAAAAGTATTTAGCTTTGCCGCTGCTGGACGCGCGAATTGGGAGGTTGGCGGAGGAAGTGGCGGCGGCCGCACCGAGCAATTACGACAAGGCGGTTGCGGTGGAGCGGTATCTTTCAACCCATTTTGGATACACGCTGGAACTGCCGCGCAGCTACACGCAGGACCCGATAGCCAACTTCCTATTCGAGAGAAAAAGAGGGCACTGCGAATATTTTGCCAGCGCGATGGCGGTGATGTTGCGGTCATTGCACATTCCATCGCGGATCATCACGGGATTCCGCGGCGGTGAATATAACGACCTGACGGGGCAATATGTGGTACGGGCGAGCGACGCGCATTCGTGGGTCGAGGCATATTTTCCGGGTAGTGGATGGATCAGTTTTGATCCGACTCCGGCGGCGAGTTTGCCGACTCGAACCGGATGGTCGCGGATGCAGTTGTATATGGACGCGGCAGCATCTTTTTGGCGCGAATGGATTATTAATTATGACGTCAGGCACCAGCAAAGTTTAGGGCGGGATGCGGCGACGAGTGGGCGGCATTTCTTCGATGATGCGCGACGCTGGGTGGCGCAACAACATCGCGCAATGTTGCGCTCGGCGCGGCGCGCTCGTAGGCAGGTTACGAATTTTCCGGGGCGATGGCTGGGGACGATATTGGGCTGCGCGCTTGGGCTGATGGTGCTGGCGAATCTTCGGCGCGCGATTCGAGGAGTGCGGGAGAGGATGTTACGGGCGCATCCGGAGAGGGCTCCGCGGGTGGCGGCTTCACTCTGGTATCAGCGCATGGTTCGCCGCATGGAACGGATGGGGTGGCGAAAGTCGCCTTCGCAAACACCGGTGGATTTTGTCCAGGCGATTCAGCAGGCGGCATTGCAAAAGAAGGTGGCCGCTTTTACCCGGGCTTATGAGTCCGCGCGTTTTGGGAATTCGGTTGATGATGCGCAAAGCTTGCCGGAGTTGTTTGATGAGATTACGGCGGTTGATCCTGTTGAGGTTACAAAGGCGGAGTGAGATCGTGAGGGGAGTGCTAGTTGGGATCTGGTGCAGCCTCACCGATAGCATCGCCGTAGCTTTGTTGACTCGGGCGAACGAATGCGGACGGACGAATGCGTCCGTCGCTACGTGGCTAGAA
Source organism: Acidobacteriaceae bacterium (assembly GCA_003135495.1). GTDB lineage: Bacteria > Acidobacteriota > Terriglobia > Terriglobales > Acidobacteriaceae > Acidiflorens. Next base: position 5,983 of record PLBX01000583.1, read on the forward strand.
GCGGTAGATGACGCCTAGGCCTACGTAAAAATTGTGTTGACGGGTTCGGCTGGTGACTACGTCGTAGTCGGGGATTCCGGAGTAGAAATCTCGCGCTTCCAGGCGCCCGCCCCAATGAGTCCAAGGCCAGACATCCAAACCTGCTCCAACTTGGAGCACACCTGTGCTGGTGCCAGTGCTTCCGGTATTGGGAGCGCCATAGCTGAGGGTTGAAGATTCGCTAAAGTGTCCATAGCCGCCGCCGATGCTGACCCAGGGAGAAACACCCTGACCGTAAAAAAGGTTGGCACGCACTGAAGGAGTGACGAAAACTGCGCCGATGTGCGCCGGGACGAGACCGAGGTTATAGTTCAAATCCATACTCGGAAAGATGGCTACGGGGAGTTCTGCGGTCAGCCCAATAATGCCTCTGGCGAATACAGTGCGTCCGTAATTGAAGGCGAAGCTTTCCTCGTTGCCGAAATGAATGGGCAGATTGGTACTTGGAACGGTTTGAGTACTGACGAAGGTTCGCCCAGTGGTAACCGAAACTTCGTTAAGCTGAGCCCAGCCGCTGGCTCCGAGAACTGCCACTAGCACGACTAGAACTGCGAGGCGCATTGCCGCCATCTCTCCTCCGGAGTGTTGAGGGATGTAGTTTGTAACAACAAGATTAGCATGGGGAGAGTTGGAATCG
>PLBX01000345.1:0-977 GCA_003135495.1 Acidobacteriaceae bacterium
CCTACCTGGTATCCACCTTCACCCAAATCCCACGGTTCGGCTATTAGCTTCACCTGCGACAGCACTGGGTCCTGGTGGATGATGTCGAGAAACGCTCCCAGACGATTCACTTCATGAAGTTCGCGGGCCAGCGTCGCAGCGAGATCAAAACGGAACCCATCCACGTGCATGTCGAGAACCCAATAGCGCAGACTATCCATGATCAACTGAAGAACGCGCGGATGCTGAACGTTCAGCGTGTTACCAGTGCCGGTGTAGTCCGTGTAGTAACGAGGGTTATCCGCAACGAGTCGGTAGTAAGTGCTGTTATCAATTCCCTTTAGCGAAAGCGTCGGTCCAAGATGGTTGCCCTCGGCTGTGTGGTTATAGACGACGTCGAGAATCACCTCCAACCCAGCGGAATGGAGCGTCTTAACCATGGTCTTAAACTCGCGAATGGAGTTAGTCGACAGGTAGCGAGGTTCCAACGCAAAAAAGCCGATCGAGTTATAACCCCAATAATTGCGCAGCCCACGATCCACGAGCTGGCGATCGTCTACAAAGCTGTGTACTGGCATCAGTTCGATGGAAGTCACGCCCAAACGCGTGAGATAGTCGATCACTGGGGCGGTCGCCAAACCTGCGTACGTGCCCCGCAAGCGCGCGGGCACATCGGGGTGGCACATTGTAAAGCCTTTTACATGGATCTCGTAAATCAGCGTTTCATGCCACGGAATATTTGGCGGTGCGTCCGACCCCCAAGTGAAGGCCGAATCAATTACTTTGTTCTTGGGCATTCCGGCGGCATTGTCGCGCCGGTCGAAAGAGAGATCTTCTTGCTTGGCGCCAAGTCGGTACCCGAAGTGCGAGTCGCTCCAATGAAGAGTTCCCTGCAACTGCTTGCCGTACGGATCGAGAAGAAGTTTGTGGTGATTAAATCGGTGCCCTTGCTCCGGAGCGTATGGACCGTAGACGCGATAGCCGTACAACTGTCCGGG
>PLBX01000345.1:997-4929 GCA_003135495.1 Acidobacteriaceae bacterium
GGCCACACAATTGCTTGAGATTGATCAGGCATTTAGATCTGGGATCCTCGGAACAGGGCGAACGAAAGTCCTTTGAAGCAAGACAAAAGTCGCAAGTGTCCAGTTGAGACCATAAAAGCGTGACCGCAGGCCGTACATACGGGATTGCCTGTATCAACGACCTCATGAACTCGTATATGAAAGTTGATCAAACCAGGCTGCTGAGCCAGACATTGACATCATCCGAAGCTCTCACTTCCTTTGTTATTTATAGTCAAGCCGCCGCGAGATAGATGTAACGCAGAATGAAAAGCGCGGTGAGTATCCAAATCAGCAAAGTAATCTCGCGAATTTTTCCGGCGGCGATTTTCACAACCGTGTATGAAATCAATCCCAGACTCAGGCCCGTAGCGATGCTAAACGTCAAAGGGGTTGCGAGCATGGTGATGAATGAAGGAACAGCCTCAGTAAAATCACTCCAGTCAACCTGCGAAATCGACTGCGTCATGAGCGCACCTACGAGGATCAATGCGGGAGCCGTAGCATACGCCGGGATCGCCGTAGCAAGAGGTGAACAAAACGCAGCGGCAAGAAACAAGCCGGCCACCGCGACGTTGCTGAGCCCGGTCCGCGCTCCGGCGGCGACGCCAGCCACGCTTTCAATGTAACTGGTTACGGTCGATGTGCCAGTCACCGAGCCGAAGAGTGTGCCCACAGCATCCGCAACCAGGGCTCTGCCGACGCGCGGAATCTTTCCATCCTTGATGAATCCACCTTGCTCGCAGACGCCCACCAGCGTGCCTACATTGTCGAACAAATCGACAAATAAGAATGCAAACAGTATCTCGAGGAAGCCAAGATGAATTGCTCCGCGAAAATCGAGCTTAAGAAATGTCGAAGCAGGATGAGGAAGCGAAAATATCGCCGATGGCCAATGAGAGAGCCCACGCAAAATACCAACCAACGTAGTGGCAAAAATTCCAATCAGAATTCCGCCATTGATCTTTCGCGCCATCAGAACGAGCGTTAACGCGAGCCCGAAGCAAGCAGTCTGAACTTCCTTATCTGAAAAGTTTCCTAGTCCCACAAAGGTCGCAGGATTCGCTACCACAAGCTTCGCATTGCGAAGCCCTACGAAGGCGATAAACATTCCAATGCCAGTGGCCGTGGAGTGCTTGAGGCAATTCGGCATGCCATTAACAATTTGCTCGCGCACGCGCGTGACCGTCAGTAAAAGAAAAACCACGCCCGACAAGAAGACAACCGCCAACGCGGTTTGCCACGGAACATGCATATTGAGGCAAACAGCGTAAGTGAAGTAGGCGTTCAGCGACATTCCCGGAGCGAGAGCGATCGGATAGTTCGCATACAGCCCCATCACCAGGGTAGCGGCGGCGGCGGAGATGCAAGTCGCGAACACTACCCCATCGGGTGGCATCCCTGCCTGAGCGAGGATCTGCGGATTTACAACGATGATGTAGGCCATCGTCACGAACGTCGTGAGACCGCCAAGCATTTCTTGCTTTACTGTAGTTTGGTTTTCAGTAAGTTTGAAATAGCGATCGATCAATCGTCTTCCTTGCGAGTTGTTCGCGTTTTCTTTTTATCACTCTGCTCTTTTGATCGATGGCCAATTAAATCTCACCGCTGCAAATTAACTAGGCGCGCAGTGAGGTCAGGATATCCTGGCGTGCCGCATGCCAGGCTGGGGCAAATCCTCCCAACAGTCCCATGATCAGGGCGAAGACAACCGCCGCAAGGGCAACGCCCCAAGTCAGATGCAAGCTAAAAACAGTTTCGCTGAAGGTGAGGGAATTTCCGATTCCCGTGCTCATACCGTTGAACGGCAATATTAAAACAATGCCTACAATCGCTCCCAGCAATGAAAGCAACAACGCTTCAATGACGAATGACGTAAGGATGCTGGACCGGGAAAATCCAATAATACGCAAGGTTGCAATCTCGCGCGATCGATATGCCACTGCGGCATACATCGTGTTCATGGCCGCAAAACTAGACCCGATTGCCATAATAATGGCAACAAATGTACCGATAAATTTGATGGCCCCGCCGGAACTGGTTTGCTTTTCGTAATACTCGGTTTCGAGCGTCCCCTCCAACTTCAAACGTTGATCTTCGCTAACGCGGTGCATGAGGGCGTCGGCTGCCACCGGATCGGTCGCGCGCAGGTAGACCGATGCATAGCCTCCCTGCCGATCAAAATCGGCGGAGATCTGGTTAACATCGCCCCAGATTTCCGAGTCATAAGCTGTGCCGCCAGAATCGAACACGCCCACAACTTTCCACTGGCCCTTGGCAAAATCGAGACTATCGCCAACGTTTGCGCCCGAAAAGCGATTGTGAATCGAATTGCCCACGACCACTTCGCGCTGTCCCGGAGTGAACCAACGGCCTTCAACCAGTTTGGCATTCGGACGCAAAGTTAGGCCCGCCGGCATTAGGCCGCGAACCGAAACATTTACCTCGCCCGTTCCGTCTTTGCGGGGCAGCACCACAACGACTACCCATTCGCCAGAAGCTATTGGCTGACCTTGAGCGTCTTTGGCCACGCCCGGCAAAGTTCTTAAAGTCGGGAAAAGATTCGCGTCGAAGCCTCCCGAAAGTTCCGCGGTCGAGCCTTTGCGCATCACCAGAACATTCACCGGATCCCCGCTCGCCATGAATGCTTTCTTCAAGCCGGCGAGCAGCGCCATCAGGAAAACCGCCGTGGTCACGGTAAGTGCGATACCGAGAGCGGTCATGATGGTGAGGCCCTTGCGCAGTTTGAGATTGCGAATGTTATAGCTGATCGGTATCGCCATGGTGTCGTTCCCCTACCCGATGTAGCGCAACCCCTCCACAATATCCAGCTTTGCCGCGTGGTACGCAGGCACGATGGCGCTCACCAATCCCACAATGCCTGCCACTAAGATGGCGAGCATCAGTGTGGGCGCCGTCACCTTCATTCCCGACAGAAATAAGCTCATTCCGGGCGCATGCGACATGGCTGAAACCACTACGAAAGCCAACATACATCCGAACGCTCCACCGGTAAGGGAGACCAACACGGCTTCGCCAATATACAACTCCAAGATCAATTGCCGCGTAAACCCAAGAGTTTTAAGAACGGCAACTTCCCGAGTTCGTTCACGAATCGACATCGCCAGGGTCGTAGCCGATACCAGCAGCGTAGCAAACAGCACCGCAAAACAGATGCTCAGAATAAAGGCCTTCACGTTCCCAATGCTATTGATGAAACCCAACTCAAAGGCCTTCTCGCTCTCGGTTTTCGTGGGCTCCGGCGAATTGCGAAACATGTCGTCAACCGCCGATGCTATCCTCGGCACGCTACCCGGAGCATCCGCCAGAATTTCAAAAGTGCCTGCTTTCCCGTTGGCAAACGGAACTGCCTCTTCCACATACTTCTGGTTGAAGTAAATAGAGTTGGTAGGTTCGGGCCCATTGTAGATTCCGCGAATCGTGAGTTCGAGATCAATGGGATAAATATCCCCTTGCAGCATAATCCGATCGCCGAGTTTCCATCCGTATTTCTTAGCCAGCTGATCGTCGACGATCACGCCGGCGCGATCACGTTGCCAGGCTTGCAATTGATCGCCGGGAATTTTGAAGTCGGTGAAGATTTTTAGTATTTCCTCGGGATCGGTGCCGAATCGGGCAAAGAAATTCTCCGGCTTATGGTCTTTATAGACGCCGCCAAACCAGTTATTGGGTGCTACCGCAATTACGCCCGGAACACTCCTTATTTTGTCGCGATAAAAAGATGGCATGGATTGCGTCAACGAGACCCGATGGCGCGTAACCAGTCGCTGCGCCGACTCCGCGCTAAAAGTGTCTAGATAAAAGACGCGCCATACCGTCATCATCAGCGTGAGCAGAAGAAGGGAGAACGTGAGACTCAAAACGGTCAGAATACTGCGGCGCTTGTTGCGGAA
>PLBX01000345.1:5005-9686 GCA_003135495.1 Acidobacteriaceae bacterium
TGTTTCAGTACTTTCGTAACTCTCAGTGCTATACATAAACATATAAAACCACGTGACTTGACATCTGCAAAGCGAAGAATGTACTGTTTTTGTACGGGGCAATCGGCGGTAACCTTTTCCGACGCCCCTAACCAGCGGTACAAAGAAGACGCATGGAGGTTACGGTTTACACCCGCCACACCGAAGGCTGCCCTCATATAAAGGACAGGTATTCCAAACGGTGCTCGTGCAGGAAATGGTTCGATTATTTTCGCAACGGAAAACAGGTCAGAGAATCCGCCGATACCCGAAGCTGGGACACCGCCGTCAAACTCGCTCGGAAGATGGAGCGGGAGTACGATGATCGAAGGCTGGGCATCGCACTGACGCCCAAAGTGGGGACGATCACGATTGCGGGGGCCGTCCTCGCTTATCTGAAAAAGATCGGTGACCCGAAAGAGGGTAGGCAGCCCCCGACACTCGTCAAGCCGAAACGGATGACGAGTCTGCTCATTGAATTCTGTGACCGCAAGAACCTCACCTACCTTTCGGAACTGACGCCGCTGTTGCTTGAGGAGTGGCGCACATCATGGACGTATGATCCCAAAGGCCAATCGCTCAGAATCCACGATCACGTTGCACGGGCCTTCTTTCGCTGGTGCACGGCGATGGACTTGCTGGAGAAAAACCCCTACGAAAGACTCAACAAGTACAAGGCAAAGAGCACTCCGCAGACAATGCCCCTCTCACAGGAAGAAGTAACCAAGCTGCTCGGAGCAATCCCGCTGACGAACCTGAGCGCGGAGGCGAAGTCATACACCCACGCCTTGATGCGATTGCAGCGTTGGAGCGGTCTATCAATCGTTGACGCCGTAACGTTGAAACGTGAGGCTCTGTCCGATGACGACTCGCTTAAACTTCGACGCACGAAGACGGGTGAGCCAGTCATCACGAGCTTGCCCCACGATGTTGCAGAAGAACTCAGGATGCACGAGCGAACAGCGGGGTATTTTTTCTGGAATAAGGAACTGAAAAGGTCGTCAGCAACCATCATTGCCTGCAATTGGTACAGAGCGGTCTTTGACGCGGCGAAAGTCAGCAGGAGTCGGGAGAACGGCGGTCTACCTTTATCACATCGTTTCCGAGACACGTTCGCCGTGGAGTTCTTGCTCTCCGGTGGGTCGTTTGACGACCTCGCACGGCTGCTCGGACACACCACCACGGCGACGACGCACAAACACTACGATGCATGGACGCCCGCTAGGAAGGAACGTTTGGTCAAGGTCGCTAAGGACTCGATTGCAAGGCAGCGGGCGGCAAAGGACGGGGAGGCGACGATCCAATGACGATTGACCCGAAAAATCCCAGTTTGATATATTTTGACGCCGACGGTGAGGCTCACAATCTGTTGCCGCTAGATGCCGACGGCCCTACGGAATGGAAGCACCGCGCCCGCAAGATCAAGCTACCCCCGCTTGACCCCCACCACCAGTACAGTCCCGCCGAAGTAGCAAGCCTATTAAATCTGTCTTACGACACGGCAGTCAGGCGCATGAAGGACATGAAGGGATGCGTTGACCACGGATCAAAAGAGAAAACTCACAAGCGGCCCAAAGCCAAGTTGCGAATAAGCGGGAAACATCTGCAAGCGTACTTGCGAAATCGCGAGTTGTAGCGTTTCCCCTAGCTGGCATGTTATTTCTCTTTCTTTCCCGCCTCGGAAACAGATCAGGCCGAGCAACGAGAAGGGGATGTGTCTCTGCTTGCGTCCCTTACTTCCGTAATCGACCACACCTCTAATTCATTCCAAAAGCTCGCGGAACCCCGCAAAATTGCAGCAGGCAGGAAGAAGATCCACGCTGTCGGGTTCCTTTAGCAGGCGGGTTAGCTCTCCGTCGCCCATACCGCCTCCCCGCGCGGGGTCTGATCTCCCGTTTTCCCAATGCCGCTGGGAAATTCGCACTTCGAGCAAATTTGAGATTGCTAATGAAAATGAAAAAGCGCTTTTCAAGTGTGGTTTCAGAGGGCGATTCCGAAAAGATTCGTCCGACAGAGGGAAAGGGCCTTGTCACTCCCGTGCGGGGCCCAATCTCACGGGAGACTCACAGTGGCAAACAAGTTCACAGATTCAGTTTTCAAAATAACTGCATTGAAATCCATCCAGAAGATTGTCCTCTGGGTGCTCGCTCACCGTGCCGCCGAAGCACTGGAGACCCCCAATGAGCTATAAGATCAGGGATCAAATTGCCAAGCTCAAGGGCGTCCCAGCCAAGCACAAACGGGTGCTGGATGCATGGGCATCGTTTGCCGACAAGGATGGCACAAATATCTATGCATCCAAGGAAGCAGTCGCCGAACGCGCTGGAATCAGCCGTTGGACAGTCTACAGGAACACGGACGATTTGGTTGACATAGGCGTGCTTGTAGATACTGGGGACACGCATAAATACGGCGCTGGACATTACACTACTGTCTATCGCATCGACATAGCCATGTTGCAAAATGCTACATTGGTGGGTGAAAAGCTATGTAGCGTAACTGGCTGGGCGATGAGACTGAGGTCTGGAACTATTGGCACTGGAACCACCAGCACAAGACTGGCAAGCTCCTGTTCTACACCTTGGCTCAAGCTTGGGATGCCTTGCAGTCAAGTAATCCTAGATCAGCCAGACGCCAGTACCAGATACATAAGTCCTTGAATGGGTCATGTCCTAAGCGTTGCTCCATGCCCAAGTTCCCCACTTTAGTCGGAGACCCGTCTGAACTAGCCATAAGCGCCAAGGCTGCATTTGAGATTGAGGAGGACTTGGGATGACCACCATCTGTCCTCACGGCAAAGTCACCGAAGATTACGGGAAGAAGTCCCCCTGTCCCTTGTGTGAGTCCGTGCTGTAGGTAGGCCTGTCACCACACCACCAGCTAATCTCTGGGAACAATACGAGAATCGCCATGATGATTACCCATGGCGTGACCGCAACGATGCCCTCCTGTTCGACAAATGGTGGACCTACAGGATCGCCGCACGCAATGACGAGAAGGAAATCAAGGGCTCGGGTAAAACCTACGGTAGGCTTGCGGCCAAGTTCTTGCGTGAAAACTATAAGGCCGAAGCACCGTATCCCGAAGGTGCGAGAAAGATACGGATAATTCCAGATTGCGCTCATGACAAGCACACTACATCTGGTCAACGGATGGGGCGCGGCGTTGAGTATTTTTTCGATGATGGCGGCGTCTTGGTGAACTGCACACTCCCCGATCCGTACCGGGATCGTGCACGTGCGATTTGCATCGCAAAAGAGAAACAGGAACAACGTGAACGCTGGTTGAAAGCCGACGAACGTCGGGGTAAATGGAGGTAGGGATGGCAACACAACGACGTGAATTTCCTTGGCCGACAGTCTTGGGTTACGACCTGTACGAGGTCATGTCCGCCATGCAGAAGACCATCCGCAGAAGCTTTGGAAGAGGAAGCTTTGTATTGGGGGACGGAGTTGTACCTAAGTGACTATGCAGATCACGCATGGAGTCGCCTGCTGGTGATCTCCAGCGAAGATGCCGGTCTTGCATCGTTGGTCGGTCTTTACGTTAAGGCGCTTAACGACCTGTATCGTCGCAACAAGAAGTCGGGGGAATCCCGGCTTTACTTTATTCATGCAATCTTGCTGTTGGCTCGTGCACCGAAATCCCGGATCGTAGACCATGCAACAATAGCGTCCTTCGAAGGACCACGGGGGAAACGAGCATTACCAGATTGAGCCTACACCTCTCTCGACTCTGATTCGCCAATTGCCACGTTTGTGCAATTTCAATTGCTTATACAGGAGCAACTCGTGCCCAAGGGCGTGCGATTTGTTCCGTATCCCAATTCGAGTAGTAAGGCAATTCATGATGGAAACGACAGAACAGGTTCACACACCAGTTGTTCTAGAGTCCACGATCTCGGAGACTCCCCAAGCAGACAGCCCATTGCAGGACGAAAGCGTCCTGACCACTGGGATCACACAACTTTGGCAAGTACACAAGGACTATCACACATCGATTAAGCAGGAGACGGAACAGTTCCGTGCTCTCCGCAACGAACTTGGCAAACTCCTTCACCAGATGAAGGAATTGCTCGCTAGGCCCGGCAGGAGCGGGCAGTGGTCATCATTCTTGAAAGGGCACAAGATTCCCCGCGCCACGGCGGACAGGCTCGTTCAAAAGTACGAGCGGTCCCTCCACCCGCACGCAAATTGCCCAACTGAGTCAATTTCCGAGCCAACCGAAAATGAAATCGAGAAGCTCTTTGCCAAAGTATTGCCGAAACTGCGCCGGGTGCTGAGGACCCCGCAGGGCCTCTACCGTTTCGTAGACCTGCTGACACCGGCACTTCAAGCAGTTCGGGGCTGTATTGCAACGTTACAAGAAATAAGTGCCGCCAGACTAATGTTCGGCTGCTGTCCAAATGTGAAACGCTCACTCGCTCGCGACCGCCGATCCCCGCTTGAAACCCGCGTCAATCTTTTGCCGTCCAGCTTGAACTGCTGCCTCGATAGCAGAGTCCTGCGTCGGGAATGTGCCATTGTTCTCAGACACGCGAGAGCGGCTTGCCGAGTACCTGTTCCACATCTCTGACCTTGCCTTCAAGACGGCCGGTTGCGCCTCTGCGATCGTCGATGGTGATGCTGGTGAGCACGCGCGGCGCCAACTCCAGCATGCGGCG
>PLBX01000377.1 GCA_003135495.1 Acidobacteriaceae bacterium
GGATCGATCAGCGTAACTTTCATACCCAGATCGGCAGCCAGAAATGCAGCAGCATATCCGCCAGGCCCGCCGCCAATTACTGCGACGCGTAGATTTGATGAGTTCGACATTTCGTTTTATCTATCCTCAGTTCGACAAACTTGTTAACTGTTTTCTTATTGATCCGAAAATTTCGAAAAAGACAACACGTGTTCCGTTCTCTCGTCGGCAATTTTCGTACACCCAAAAACCCGGGAAGGTCTTTGACACATAATCCATTGCGTCGGCGAGCGTGACATCGTAGAGATCCCCTGTGACGTGAGGGCGGCTCGGATCAGGCCCTCCGTAGATGTCATTTATGTATTCGCCCTCGGAAGGCCAGTTTATGCCGTTATCACGCATGAAGGCCCTTATTTCGGGTGCGGACACGATCAATCTCCGGGCTTGGCGTGGTATCCAGATTCCATCTCGCCCTCTCGGATCCTTGAATGAGATGTGGCTTATCCTTACATCTAGTAGGTCGCGCGGAACACCACTTTCCACCATTCGGATCACGCCGTTCGCGTCCTCTGTCACCTGCATTTTGGGATTATCAGCGAACATTTCGCGCAAAGCCTGAACCGGGGAAACACTTCCCAATTTTTCTCGAGGAGCGCGTGCGTTCGGAAGGTCTGGCAAAACATCCCGATAGCCGCAGCGTCCCCAATACGAGATAGAACCCGAGACTTTGGCTTTACTGAGAACCGCTGTTATTAAAGATCGTGAGTCTTTGTCAATGGTCCCCTGCCCCCAGCAACTACCAACCATGGTGAGAATCAGACTAAACGCCACGAACAGCCTGTCGCTTTTCATCATTTTGCTCCGTGACTTATCCCTGCACCGACAGCAAAAACGGCTGCTCAAATGCCTCCGCGATCCAGCGCANNGATCACCCGGTGATCGTACGAGAGCGAGAGCGGCAGAATCAAGCGCGGCTCGAATTTGTTGTTCACCCACTCCGGTTCCATCCGCGAACGCGACAGCCCAAGAATCGCAACTTCCGGATGATTCACGATCGGCGAAAATCCCGTCCCCCCGATTCCCCCAAGATTCGTGATGGTAAATGTGCCGCCTTCCATCTCCTCGGGAGTCAGCTTGCGGTCGCGCGCTTTTTTCGAAAGCCGCGTCATCTCCGCTGCCAGCTCCACAATATTCTTTTTATCAACGTCGCGAATCACCGGCACCAGCAAGCCGCGATCCGTATCCACTGCAACGCCGACGTTGATGTACTGCTTGTAAATAATCTCTTCCTTCCCCATATCGATCGAAGCGTTGAACTGGGGAAACACTTTCAGCGCCGACGCGCAAACCTTCAGCGCAATCGCCGTCACCGTCATCTTGCCGCCCGCTTCCTCGGCGCGCGGAGCGAAGCGCGCTCGCAACTGCTCGAGTTCGGTGATGTCAGCGCGATCCTGCTGCGTAACATGCGGAATCGTGTTCCATGCCTGCCGGAGATGCTCCGCGGTTTTGCGCCGCACTCCGCGCATCGATACATGTTCGATCTTTCCCCACTTGCCGAAGTCGGGCAGTTCGGGTTCAGCGAAACTCCCGCGCGGAGTTTGTGCCGCAGCAGCAGCCGCTAACAGCGCATTTTTCGCGCACAGCTTTACATCATCTTCACTAATGCGCCCGCCCGGACCGCTTCCTTCGACGCTGTGAATATCAACGCCGATTTCTCGCGCTAAACGACGCACGTGCGGCGCCGCCGGCACAGGATCGCGATGTTCCGTGCCCGCGACCTTGCCCAGTTGCAACGGCATGCTGAACGAGGGTTCAGCGGCCTGCGGTTGATCTGGAGGCAAAGCCTGCTCTTCAGTTTTTCCCTCGGCCCGCATCGCCAGCTGAAAAGAAAGCCGAGCCGCCTGTTGTCCCGAGATGTGTTCCACCGGTTCATGCTTCCGAGCCGGTTCCGGCTGAGCCGGGGCGCCGCCTTCCAGTGTGAACACTACCTGGCCGACTTTTACCTTCTGTCCTTCTTTGACTTTAATCTCGCGAACCACGCCGCTAACCGTTGAAGGAACTTCTATCACCGCTTTATCGGTCTCGAGTTCCATGATCGGCTGGCCTTCAGAGACGGTCGCTCCAACCGAAATCATCAATCGCACAAGATCGCCGGAGTCGATGTTCTCTCCGAGCTCCGGCAGCTTAAATTCACTCGACACGCTGGAAGCATCCCCCGCCTTGCGCCGCTCAATCCGAGGCGGAGCAGCTGATTCCTGTTTTGCAGGCGAGGTCGCTGCCGAACTGCGCTCGACTTGGACGGGTGGAACGTCCGTCGCCACACGTGCAGAATCTGGTTTTGCAGATTTCCCAACAGCCGGGACTACGGCAGATGCCTGCTCAACTTTCTTTTCCGTTTTCGAAGCAGGCTTGGTCGCAGCGGCTTCCTTGCCATTTTCAACAGTGAAGATGACCTGCCCCACGCGCAACTTGTCGCCCTCTTTTACGCGCACTTCTCCGATCGTGCCCGTCACGGACGAAGGCACTTCGACAACAGCTTTGTCGGTCTCGAGTTCCATCACCGGTTCGCCTTCGGCGATGCTGCCGCCGGGCTTGATCATCAAGCGAACCAGGTCGCCGCTTTCGATATTTTCACCCAACTCGGGGAGTTTAAATTCCGTTGCCATCACCTAACTCTATTCCTCTATTTCTGCCCGCCAGCAATGTCATCCTGAGCGAAGCGAAGGACCTATGCATTCCGCCGTTCAGAACAACGCTATAGGCCCCGCGCATGCTCAGGATTCACAAGTATGGATACCCACAACGGTTTAGCTAGTCGCCGGGTTGCGCTTTTCCGGATCGATGCCCAAATCGCGAACCGCCTTCTCCAGCAGTTTTACGTCCGGCTTTTCGCCTGCGAGCGCATGCAGCGTAGCCAGCACAATGTGCTTCGCATCTACTTCGAAAAAATCTCGCAGCGATGCACGATTTTCGCTACGACCGAATCCGTCCGTGCCCAGCGATACCAGTTTTCCCGGAACCCACTGCGCAAGGCTCTCAGGCGGAACCTTCATGTAATCGGACGCCGCAATAAATGGACCCGCCGCTTCTTTGAGCGTCCGAGTAACATAAGGAACCTTAGCCGGCTTCGTCGGGTGCAGCATGTTCCAGCGCGCGCAATCGTTGGCGTCACGATACAGCTCTTTATAACTGGTAACGCTCCAGACGTCGGCGGCAACGCCGTAGTCTTTCTCCAGAATGGACTGCGCCTTGAGCACTTCAAACATGATGGCGCCGCTGCCTAATAATTGCGCGCGCAACTTCGCACCTTTCTTTTCGGAGGTCTTGTAGCGATACAACCCTCGGAGTATCCCCTCGCGAATGCCAGGTTGGCTGGGCATCTCCGGCATTGGCAAGGGCTCGTTGCCGACCGTCAAATAATAGAAGATGGATTCGCCGTCCACGTACATGCGTTTGATGCCATCCTGAATGATGATGGCGATCTCGTAGGCGAACGCCGGATCATATGCCAGCAGATTCGGCACCGGGAGCGCGAGTACGTGGCTGTGTCCATCCTGATGCTGCAGTCCTTCACCGGCCAGCGTTGTTCGTCCCGCCGTCCCGCCGATCAGGAAACCGCGGCAACGCATATCCGCGGCGGCCCAAATCAAATCACCGATACGCTGCAGCCCGAACATCGAGTAATAAATAAAGAAGGGGATGGTATTGATGCCATGATTGGCATACGCGGTACCGGCGGCGATGAACGAGCACATCGAGCCCGCCTCAGTGATTCCCTCTTCGAGAATCTGTCCGTTTTTCGCCTCCTTGTAATAAAGGAGCGTAGCCATATCGACGGGCTCATAAAGCTGGCCCACGCTCGAATAGATGCCGACTTGGCGGAAGAGGGCCTCCATACCAAACGTACGCGCTTCATCGGGAACAACCGGCACGATGAATTTTCCAACTTCCGGATCGCGGAGAAGTTTCGAAAGCATGCGGACGAAAACCATGGTGGTCGAAGCTTCGCGGCCGTCGGTGCCTTTGTAGAACTCCTCGAAGATCGCTTCTGAAACGGGTTTCAGCGGAGTGGCGCGTACTTTTCGCACCGGCATGTAGCCGCCCAACTGCTTCCGCCGCTCCTGCATGTACTTGATTTCCGCGCTGTCATCCGCTGGACGATAGAACGGCGCATTGTGAAGCTCTCCATCGGGAACCGGAATGCCGAATCGCGACCGGAAAATCTGCAGCTCATCGTCATTGAGCTTTTTTTGCTGGTGGGTAATGTTCTTGCCTTCTCCCGCTTCCCCGAGCCCGTAACCTTTAATAGTCTTGGCAAGAATAATCGTGGGAGATCCCGTATGATCGACCGCCGCCCTATACGCCGCGTGGACTTTGATCGGATCGTGTCCGCCAAGCCGCATGCGGGCGAGTTGCTCGTCTGAAAGATGTTCAACCATTTTCAGCAGCCGGGGATCGGTACCGAAAAAATTCTGCCTAAAATACGCGCCGCTCTCAACAAAATATTTCTGATACTGGCCGTCGGTGATTTCGCCCATGCGCTTGATCAGGAGGCCGTCACGATCCGCCTGAATAAGTTCATCCCAATCGCCGCCCCAGATCACCTTAATGACGTTCCATCCAGCGCCGCGGAAAATTGCTTCCAATTCCTGAATGATCTTGCCGTTTCCACGCACCGGCCCATCGAGCCGCTGCAAGTTGCAGTTAACCACAAAAATTAAATTGTCGAGACGCTCTCGCGAAGCCAAAGTGATTGAGCCGAGCGACTCCGGCTCATCCATTTCACCGTCGCCGAGAAATGCCCACACTTTACCGCCAGTCGAAGTCTTCAACCCGCGATCTTCGAGATACTTAATAAACCGCGCCTGATAAATCGCCTGAATCGGCCCCAGTCCCATCGATACCGTCGGGAATTCCCAGAAGTCCGGCATCAGCCAGGGATGTGGATACGACGACAGCCCTCCGCCCGCTTTTAATTCACGGCGGAAGTTCTCCAGTTTTTCTTTTGGAATACGTCCTTCGAGATAAGCGCGCGAGTAAATGCCTGGCGCAGCGTGTCCCTGAAAATAAACAATATCGCGGTCGCCTGATTCCGTGGACGCGCGGAAAAAATGATTGAACGCGACTTCATAAAGCGTGGCCGCCGACGCAAATGTGGAAATGTGCCCGCCAATTCCCTCCTCCATCTTATTAGCGCGGACAACCATGGCCAGAGCATTCCAGCGCACCAGGCTCTTAATGCGCCGCTCCATCTCCTGGCTTCCCGGAAATGGCGGCTGGGCCTTCGAGTAAATCGTGTTCTGGTAAGGAGTCGTCGCGGTGAAAGGAAGATTAACTCCGGCAGCGCGCCGCGCGTGCAGCGCCAACTGTTGCAGCAAGCGCCCTGCTCGCTCTGGCCCGCCTTGCGAGAGAACATAATCCAGCGAATCCAACCACTCTCGCGTCTCCAGAACTTCAATTCCATTTGTTTTTTGCGTTTCTGCCACTATGACCTCACCCCTAAGAATGCGTTTCCCCATCATAAGCAATCGGCAAGAATTTTGCTGGTGCGGAGCGAATCTGTTCGTGTGGGGACGGGCAGCCCCGTTCGTGTGGGGACGGGCGCCCTCGCCCGTCCAAGCCGAGCGCAGCTCGGCAGTTGCCAGCGCAATCACAATTTTGGATGGTCGAAGGACGTCTCTATTCCAGCGTAACTGCCTTCACCAGATTGCGCGGACGATCCACATCGAGTCCACGCTTGGCGGCGGCATAATACGCGAACAACTGCAGAGGAACAATTTCAAGAATCGGCGACAGCAACTCCGGCGCCTCGGGAATAAAAATAGTATGGTCGGCTAACTTCGGTACGATGGCGTCTCCCTCGGTTGCCAGCGCAATCACCGTCGCACCTTGCTTCTTGAATCCCTCCATATTGCCGACATTTTTTTCGTAGCGCATCACCGAGCCGGCATCTTTCGAATCGCGGGTCGCAATCACAACCAGCGGCAAGCGGAAATCAATAAGCGCATTCGGCCCGTGCTTGGCTTCTCCCGTGGGATAACCTTCGGCATGAATATAGGAAACTTCTTTCAACTTCAACGCTCCGTCCATCGCGACCGGATAGTGAATGGCACGCCCGAGAAACATGAAATCATCCACGCGATAGTAAAGTTCAGCCAGTCTCTCGACTCGATCAGCCGCCGCGAGAATTGTTTCCGTCTTCCGCGGAAGCGCGAGAAGTTCGGCGATGTAGTGTTGTGCCAGCGCGGTCGAAACCTTTTCCTTGATTTCGCCAAGATACAGCGCAAACAGGAATAGACACGCCATCTGCGCCGTGAACGCCTTAGTTGAAGCGATGCTGATTTCCGGGCCAGCATGCGTGTAGATAAATCCGTCCGCCTCTCGCGCAATTGTCGACCCTTCAACATTGGTAATGGCAATGGTGCGCGACCCTTTCTGGCGGGCCTCATGCTGCGCTGCGTTGGTATCGGCAGTTTCTCCAGATTGAGTAATAAAAATGCTGAGTTCGCCGCGCCCAATCATTGGATCGCGATTTTCGAACTCGCTGGCATAGTCCACATCGACCGGAACCGCCGCCAGTTCCTGCATCATGAACTGGCCAGTCATCCCCGCATGACGACTCGTGCCCGAAGCCACGATGTTAATTCTTCGCACCGCGCGCAATTCCTCGCGCGAAATATGAATGTCATCCAGCCGCACCAGTCCGTCAGCCAGCGAAACACGAGCATCAATCGTTCGCCGCAAAGCCTCGGGCTGCTCAAAAATCTCTCGAATCAGATGATGCGGAAATTTACGCGCGTCAGCCATCACCCTCCCTCAATCTTCCCACCACCTTAAATTTTCCAACCACGAATGACCCTGTAGAGACGGGGCTTGCCCCGTCTCTCTCCGCAACCAACAAGAAGCAACGTGTATCATCTGCCGCACTCCACCCCACCGACAAAAGTCCGCAACACGTCGCCCTCAGCGCTCAGTACCACAAAGTCCGCATCCGCTCCCGCCCCCAGCCTACCTTTGTTAGAAATTTGCGTCACACGCGCGGGATTTTGAGTTGCCGCCGCGATTGCCTCCGACAATTTCCACTTCGCGAACCCCACCAAATTGCGCACCGCACGATCCATGGTCAAAACGCTTCCCGCCAATTTCCCGCCAGCCAAGCACTTGCCATCACGAACATCCACTTCGAAAGAACCCAGACGATAGCGTCCCTCCGGCATCCCTGTCGCCGAAATAGCATCCGTGATGAGCACGGTGTTCTCCAAGCCCTTCGCGTTCGCAAAAAGCTTCACGATGGCCGGGTCAAGATGCACCCCGTCGGCAATAATATCCGCGCTCACGCGCCCATCCGTAAGCACCACACCCAGAATGCCGGGGTTACGATGATCCAGCGGACGCATCGCATTAAAAGTGTGAGTAGCGTGCCGGGCGCCCGCCGCAATACCGCGATCAGTTACCGCGAAGTCCGCATCGGAATGCCCCAGGCTCACGCAAACCCCCCGTCGCGCTGCCTCGGAAATCACTTCCAGCGCGCCGTCCAATTCCGGAGCAATCGTCATCATTCTTATATGCCCGCGCGCCGCTTGCCAGAACTTGTCAAATAAAGCTAGCGTCGGCGCCAGCAAATTTTCCAGCGGATGCACTCCGCGTCGCGCATGACTGATGAACGGACCTTCCAGATGAATTCCCAGTGGATGAGCCCGGGTATCGCCCTCCGAACTTCCTCGCTTCTCGATCGCATCCGCCAGCCGTTCAAGCGCACGCAGGGTTACATCCAGCGGAGCAGTAACAGTGGTGGGGAAATAACTAGTGACTCCATAGCGTGCCAAAAGGCGCTCAATGGCGGGCAGCGCGTCGGCGGCATCATCCATGACGTCGTATCCCGCGCTGCCGTGAATGTGAAGGTCAAGGTAGCCCGGTGCAATGATTCCATCGCCGAAGTCACACACAGAAACGTTGTCAGGAAGCTGGCGGCTGCAACCCGATGAGATTTCCAGAATGCGTCCCGCCTCGACAAGCAGGAACGCGTTCTCGACCGCATTCGATGGAGTCAGCAAACTCCCCGCTTTAAATGCCAGCATAGAAAGGTTTTTAAATTAAAGGAAAAAGCTATCGCCCAAAATTGTAGCAGTGTCTGGGAGCGACTACTCACTGGCAAATTGGAACCGTTATTCAGTCCGATGAAAAACCAAAGTTTTGTCTCAGCGAAGTTTAGTATCACCGCATTTTCGTATCCCTGCATTCGTATTACTGCATTCTTGTATCGCCGCATTTCCGTCTTCACTGCATTTTCGATCGCAGCATTTTCGTCTCAGCGGAGTTTCGTATCCTTTCATTATTTCGTGTCAGCGAAGTTTCGCATCAGGGCATTTTCGTATCAGGGCATCGCTTTAGCNNGATGCCCCTTTTAGGGGCTGTTCGCCGCACACCACCAGCATCTGTATAGGCGCGACATCGGCGTCGGAACTTCTATATTTCAGTAATCCTCCAACGAACTAGAAAATGCCAACGTGAAGAAAAGTATCGCGCCAAGCGCCTAAATTTAATGATGACCGCGCATCGCCACTACTTAAGCGCCAGACCCCCAGAATGCTATACTGTTCGAGTTCGAGCTGCCGCGCGTTGTCCTCGCGGCGGCCGTCATCCAGCATCAGTCGGGGAGT
>PLBX01000524.1:0-8784 GCA_003135495.1 Acidobacteriaceae bacterium
GGACACCGAACCGCAGTAGATCAGCGCAGCGCCAACGCCCGCCAGGGCGTACACGAAATACAGCTGCGGGAGTGTGCGCACACGCCCGAGAGCGGCCCATCCAATTCCGCAAAGCAGGCCGCCAAAAGTCATGAAGAAGCGGGGTCCCAGGCGGTCGATCAACCAGCCGGAAAAGGGCATACCCCAGGTTTCCACGGCAATGAAAAACGTGAAGCCCCATTGCACCTCGGATAATTTCCACCCGGTGGCGGCGATGATGGGTTTGACGAAAAGCGTCCATGAATATTGCAGGTTCGCGATCATGATCATCGCGACAACAGCCGCGCCCAGGCGGAACCAGCGATTCATGCCTCGTTATCTCCCAAGGCTGGCAGCCTATGCTCCGTCGTTTGCGCCGACGGCCGCTCGTCCTTGTGCATGGAAACTTTTTCCCGTAATTTCGTGCAGGCGTAAACGGCTCGTGCATGCGGCATCGTTACGCCGACATGTTCCCCGGTCTCGATGACTGCGCCCACGATGGCTTCCAGTTCCAGCGGTCGTCCAGCCTCAAGGTCCTGGAGCATCGAGGTTTTATGCTCGCCGATTTTTTCGGCGCCAGCGATGCGCTGATCGATCGTCACCGGCAATTCCATTCCCAATTTTTTGGAGACCGCTTCCACTTCCTCCATAATATTGCGGATCTCCGCACACACCCCTGGATCACGCACCATCTGCACCAGGGTAGCCCGTGTCAGCGCACTCACAGGATTCAGCGAAGCATTGCCCAGCACCTTTACCCAGATTTCATGCCGCATCCGGGTAGTGATCGGAGCGCGCAATCCAGACGCAATCAGCGCCTCCGCAATTCGGCGGCAACGATCCGAGCGCGATCCATCCGGCTCGCCCAAAGAAATGCGGTTGCCCTCAATATGCTGCACCACTCCCGGCGCAGTGATCTCCGTTGAAAAATAAACAATCGACCCAATCACCTGTTTCGATGGAATGTTCGCGGAAATCACACCCTTCGGATCTACGCTCTCCAAACGTAGTCCGTCCCACTCTCCGCCGAAGCCCTGAAAATACCACCAGGGAATTCCGTTCTGCGTGCTGACAACGGTTGTCTCGGGACCCAGCACGGGTTTGAGTTGCGGCGCGAGCGCGCACACGCCGTGTGCCTTGACGCCGAGAAAAACTACATCGACAGGACCAACTTCTTCCAGTGAGGAAGCGATCTTGGGCCGCGCAACAAAATCGCCCTCGCTACTTTTCACCTGCACGCCGTGCTCTTGCATGGCGCGCAAATGCGGGCCGCGCGCAAAAAGCGTCACGTCAAATCCCGCTCGTGCCATGCGCGCGCCAATGTAGGCTCCGATGGCGCCCGCTCCCGCAACTAAAAATTTCATCCTTCGCTTTCCACATTCGCAGCAGGATCAAGCAGCGCGGTAGCCACAGCGCGGCGGCGAATTTTTCCGGTGGCGGTGGTGGGAATACTCTTCACGAGATAAATTTTCTTCGGAACTTTGTAGTCAGCCAAAAACTTGCGGCAATACTTGATCAACTCTGACTGGCTTGCCGAAAAGCCTTCATTCAACACCACCGCAGTCGCCACTTCTTCACCCAGCACCGGATGCGGACATCCAAATGTTACCGCCGCCGCAACCGCAGGATTCCGCAGCAGCACTTCATCCACTTCATGCGGCGCGATATTTTCTCCGCCCCGAATAATGATGTCTTTGATTCGCCCGGTCAGATGCAGATAGCAATCCGTATCCAGAAATCCTTCATCGCCTGTTCTGAACCAGCCATTCACAAACGCGCGCGCATTCGCCTCGGGATTATTCGCATAGCCGCGAAAAACATTCGCACCTTGAATCGCCACCTCGCCGCGCTGATTCGTGCCCAGGTGATTGCCTTCCTTATCCATAATGCTGATGCGCAATCCCGCTCCAACTCCAACCGACCCTGCCTTGCGATGCCGCGGCGGCAGCGGATTCGACGTCATCTGGTGCGCCGCTTCCGTCATTCCATAAGCCTCAACGAACGGCACGCCAAAAAGCTGCTCGATACTATGAATCAGCCCGGCGGAAAAGGGCGCGCTGCANNAGTTGATGCATTGTGGGCACGCCCGAATACCACGTCACCTTATGTTCCGCGACCGTCCGCCAGAAAGACAGCGCGTTAAATTTCGTCGGAACCACCACCGTGCCGCCCGAAAGCAGCGTCGACATAGTAGAGCCAACTAAACCATGAATGTGGAATAGCGGCATGATGCAAAGCGAAACATCATGCTTAGAGAGGGAATATGTATTCGCAATATTCGCCGCCGACACCGCCAGATTGAAATGCCGCAACGGCACACGCTTCGGCCGCCCCGTGCTTCCACTGGTATGCAGGATTAGGGCAATGTCGTCGGCCGTCGGCTCCTCTGCCTTGGCCCCCGTTGGCGCATTGACGACGTGCACTCGACCTTCGGCACTCATCTCCACCGATAGGATCGGAATCTTTTTGTCCGCTGCCGCACTTCGTACATACTCCGCGCCTACTGGAGGGCAGAGCAAAACTTTTGCATCCGTGTCCCCAAGAAAGAAAAGAAATTCCTCGTATGGATAAGCTGGGTTCAAAGGCGCCGCCGTCCCCGCAATCGAGGCAGCGAGGAAACTGACAATGGCAGGCAACCCATTCGGCAACGCAATCGCCACCGCGTCGCCGCGCCGTATCCCGGCCGAGGCCAATGCATCGGCCATCTCCATCGCCTGCTGTAGAAGTGAATCGCAGGTCACACGGATCCCCAACTCAGGAACAATTACTGCTGTATGACGGCTATCTGCGAATTGCAGAACATCGAGTAGTGTGTCAACCGACTTCAGAGTCATTCGTCTCGCCTTTAGCGCGGATCCTTGAAGCGGGTCCTTTGATGACAGGCCGGTGTGCTTCGTTGTTTCTGTAAAGATGGAATGTGGGGCACTCTTCCGCCCCATCATCCGTACTGGGGAAACTCTTACAAGTTAGTTCGAATAGCCAGCAGCCTTTAGAGCCTTACCAAACTCCTTGAGAAAGAACTGCACATTATCGTCCGTGGCCAGGGGCCCCATCACGCCGATGCGAAAAACTTTGCCTGCCAACGGCCCAAACCCACCCGCAATTTCAATGCCAGGGCCATCCAAAAGCAGTTTTCGAACCTTGGCCTCATCGATACCGTTCGGAACCCGAACCGTGTTCAGCGTAGGAATCCGATTCGCCTCGGGAACGTGCATGCTCAGACCCATCGCTTCGATGCCCTTCACAAATTGCCGATGACAGCGGCGATGCCGCTCCCACCGGTTTTCAATGCCTTCGTCATTCACCACCAGCAGCGCCTCCCGCAACGCATAGAACATCGAGATCGGCGCAGTGTGATGATAGCGATGCGAAACCGTGGAGTAGTCGTGAATCAATTTGAGATCGAGATACCAGCTGCGCACCGGCGTCGTCCGCGCCTTCAATGCATCCATAGCGCGTTTTGAAAGAGCCATCGGCGACAACCCCGGAGGGCAACTCAATCCCTTTTGTGTGCAGCTATAGGCCACGTCAATGCCCGTCTCATCGAACTTCACCGGCAATCCGCCAAGCGAAGTTACGCAATCGCCAATTACCAGCGCGCCTGCCTCGTGAGCTGCCGCGCAGATCGCTTTGCCCGATTGCAATGCTCCCGTCGACGTCTCCGCATGAACAAACCCAGCTACCTTCGGCTTCTCACGCCGGATGAACTCCCGCGCCTCGTCATCGCTGTAAACCTCGCCCCAACCCTTCTCAAAACGCACGACATCGGCGCCCTGCCGCCTCGCCATTTCCGTCAAGCGGTCAGAGAAATATCCGTTAGCGAACACCACAAACTTCCATCCCGGCTCCAGAAAATTCGCGACCGCCGCTTCCATCCCCGCGCTGCCCGTGCCCGAAATCACCAACGTTGCGCCGTCGTCGGTCCCATACGCCGTCCTAAGCAATTGCTGGACGTCTCCCATAACCTGAATAAAATAGGCGTCGAGATGCCCCACAATCGGCTTCGATAGAGCGTCATACACGCGCGAATGCACCATCGTGGGTCCCGGACCAAACAGATAGCGGGTCGGTGGTTTCAGGGCAGGGAATTGACCGGCAGCAGTTTCCTGTTCAACAACGCTCATGATTTTTATTCCTCTTTCTCTATTTAAATATTACGGTACGGAACGGGCAATAACCAGAATCTCCAGGCGAAGTGTGACGTCGATCACGATGCAGCGTGACTAGTTGGCACCGGAGACGGTACTTTAGTCAAATTAATTCTATTTCTTAAGCCAATCAGTTTATCTTATTGTGGTAGCCTTGACTCGTCGCTTAGTCCACGTGTTCGCCTGTCTCAAACCCTTCTTCGGACGCCGGTAGCACATCGCGATCGCCCGCCACCCAGACATATAAAGTCGGAAGCAGGAAGACACTCATAATCAGGGCCGCAATAAGCCCGCCCACAATGACGATTGCGAATGGACGCTGCGAGTCGGAGCCAATAGCATGCGAAAGCGCAGCGGGAAGAAGGCCTAGAGTTGCCACCAGCATGGTCATCATGATCGGACGCAATCGCAACACCGCTCCCTCAACCGCCGCATCTTCCACAGAGTAGCGATGCGAACGAAGTTGGTTGATGTATTCGAGCATGATGACCCCAGTTTGCACCGACACTCCAAACAGCGCCAGGAAACCTACACCAGAAGAGACGCTAAAATTTGTTCCCGTAATCAGTAGCGCCAGCAGTCCGCCAATCGGCGCAATGGCAATGTTCGCCATAATGAGCAGCGCCCACTTAAACGAGTTGAACATCGTGTAAAGAATAATGAAAATTATGAGAATGGTGATGGGCAGTACGATCAGCAGCCGCGCGTTGGCTCGCTGCTGGCTTTTGTATTCGCCCTCCCAGTCGATCGTATAGCCAGTCGGCAACTTCACCTGATCATTAACTTTTTTGATTGCCTCTTGCACAGTGCTTCCAAGATCGCGTCCCCGCACGCTGTACTTGATCGCGACGTAGCGACGATTACCCTCGCGATACACCTCGGAAGCGCCGTCGGTCACGCTGATCCTGCACAACTGCGCGAGCGAAACTCTCGCCCCCGAAGGCGACAGCAATCTAATATTCTGAATCGCTTCTTCCGTATTGCGATATGGCTCCAGGTAGCGCAACGTAAGGTCGTAACGCGCCTCGCCTTTCAGCACTTGGGTCAGCGCCGTCCCGCCCACTGCGGTCTGCACCGCGTCTTGTACGTCCGCGACGTTAATCTGATAACGCGCCGCCGCTGCGCGATCCACAGTGATATTAAGGTTAGGTTGTCCCAGCACTCTGAAAACCCCAAGATCCTCGACGCCTTTAATACGGCGCATAATATTGACGACCTCGTCGCTCTTTTCTTCGAGAACTTTAAGATCGTCACCGTAGATTTTGGTAGCCAGCGCGCCCTTCACCCCGCTGACTGCCTCTTCCATGTTGTCTTCAATGGGCTGCGAGAATCCCCAGACCACGCCGGGAATCTTATCCAGTTCGCGCCCCATGGCCGCGATCAATTCTTCCTTGTTCTCGTGAAACACCGGACGCCACTCTTCTTTTGGTTTGAGATCGACAAAAAATTCGGTGTTGAAGAAGCCCGTAGTATCGGTTCCGTCATCCGGGCGCCCTACCTGGCTGGTGCATTGCGGCACTTCAGGAAACGAGCACAGCACAATTCTGGCCTGGTTCGCTACGCGGATGCCTTCGTCCGGTCCTGTGCTCGGCGCGAGCGTGCCGCGCACCCAAAGGGCGCCTTCATCGAGATGCGGCAAAAATTCGGACCCGATGGCGCCGCCGAAAACCAGATAAGCCGCAATCATCATCATGAATACGCAAGCGCCCACTGTAATTGCGCGATGACGAATCGCCCAACGCACCGCGACTCGATAACGCTCAACCACGAAATACATGATGGGGTTGTGCCATTCCTTGGCTCCATTCTGAAAGGCAAAACTCGCCAGCACCGGAGCAATCACAATCGAAAAGATCAAGGCTCCGAGCAGAGCGAACGCCACAGTCCAAGCCATGGGATGAAAAAGCCGGCCCTCGACCCGTTGCAACGTGAAAATCGGCAAATAGGCCGTGATGATGATCGCAATTGCGTAGAACACCGGCCTCTGCACTTCATGCGACGCTTCACTAATCTGTTCCCGCGCCGTCTTGACCCCGGCTGTTCGCCCTAAATGGCGCACGATATTTTCCACCATCACCACCGCGCCATCGACCACCATGCCGAAATCCAAAGCGCCAAGCGATAGAAGATTCGCGGGAATGTGTCTCAAGTCCAAGCAGATGGA
Source organism: Acidobacteriaceae bacterium (assembly GCA_003135495.1). Classification (GTDB taxonomy): domain Bacteria; phylum Acidobacteriota; class Terriglobia; order Terriglobales; family Acidobacteriaceae; genus Acidiflorens. Next base: position 6,331 of record PLBX01000524.1, read on the forward strand.
CGCAAACAACAGCGAAAAGGGAATCGTCGCCGCCACGATCAGCGCTCCGCGAATATTTCCCAAAAATAAGAAGAGAATGATCGATACCAGAATCATTCCTTCCGTCAGATTATGGAGCACCGTGTGGCTGGTGAAATGAACCAGGTCGCTGCGATCAATGAAGGGAACAATCTTCACGCCGGGCGGCAGAATATGATCGTTGAGTTCCTTTACCTTGTCGTGAATGCCCTGTAGCGCCGAGTCCGCCGCCGCATTCTTGCGCAACAGCACGATGCCCGAGACGACATCGTCGTTATCGACGATCTTGCCGTCCTCGCGGTGCAGCGCGCGCGCAAATTGCCCCAGCCGAATCTTCGGGCCTTGCGAAACCACCGCAATATCTTTCACCCGCAAAGGCGTGCCGTTCTTGGTAACAATAACGGTGTCAGCAATATCCTGCGAACGGTCGACCAACCCCACCGACCGCACGTTAATCTGTTGTAACCCTTCCTGAATAAAACTTCCGCCTGCATTAACGTTGTTGTTAGTAAGTTGCTGCTCGACTTGCGCCAGGCTCAGTCCATACGCCACCAGCTTATTCGGATCAACTCGCACCTGATATTCGCGAGTCGGCCCGCCAAAGCTCGAAACGTCGACAATATTCGGCACTGATTTAAAACTCTTCTCCACCACCCAGTCTTCGAGCGACTTCAATTCCATCGCGTCATAAGCGGGATTCGTGCTGTGCAGCGTGAAAAAATAAATCTGCCCAACCGGGCTCCAGTCCGTCCCCATCTGCGGCACTACGCCTGTCGGCAGCGTAACTTGGCTCAACCGCTCAAGAACGCGCTCGCGGTTCCAGTCATTGTTTGACTCGTCGTCGAAGATCAGTTTTATGTCGGAGAGTCCAAAAAGAGAAAACGATCGCAGATGCACAACATGAGGAATGCCGTTCATCACGATTTCAAGCGGAATCGTGACCTGCTGCTCAATCTGTTCCGCCGAGATTCCCGGCCACTGCGTGATGACCTCGACGTAGTTGTCGGCTACGTCGGGATAGGCCTCAATCGGCAAATCGCGAAACGCAACAATCCCTCCGGCAAAAAGAATGGCGGCAAACGCCAGCACCAGGAGCCGGTTGTCGAGAGCGAAATCAACCACGCGCCGAATCATCGAATGCTCCCGATCCACTTATTGGTGATCATTCATCTATCAATCACTGATCTATGAATCATTGTTCTATCGTGTTCTGCATTACCAGTGCGTTTGAAACCACCTGGTCTCCCGGCTTGATGCCCGAAACCACTTCCTGCATATTCCCGGGCATCATTTTCCCTGTTACCACCTCAAGGCGTTTGAAATGTCCCGCGCCCACAGGCGCGTAGACCCATTCCCGGTCATGCAAATGCAAAATAGCCGTCGCCGGAATTACCGCCCGAATCTCCGCCTGCTTCCCATAGAAAGTCGCCGTGACAAACATTCCCACGCGCATCAATCCCGGATTCGCGACCTCTAGTCTCACCTTCGCCGTCCTCAGATTCGGATCGAGCACCGGCAAAATATTGTCAATCCGCCCCTTGAAGCTCCGCTTGGGGTAGGCATTGAGATGAATGTCCGCAGTCTCTCCCACCCGTACCGCATCCAGATCGTTCTCGTAAACGTCGCAGATGATCCACACATAGGAAAGATCAGAAATCGTGAACGGATTCGACGATCCCAATCCCTGCACTCCACCCGCATTCGTAACCTGCTGGTCCGTAATCACGCCCGAAATCGGCGCCTTGATATCGACAATCCCCGACGGATGATCCTTATCCACGCCCAACGTATGCAACTGTTGCGTAGTCGCATCCACGTCAGCCTGCGCATTCTTCGCAACATCTTCTGCCTGCTCCAGCGCGCTTTTCGCAATCGCTCCCTTGCTATAAAGCAGTTGCGCTCGCTCCAGTTGAATTCGCGCCAGCAATTCGTCGTTCACCGCTTTGCGATACAACTGGTACGCGCCAGAAACGTCGTTGCTCTGCACTCGCAACAACAACTGGCCTTTTTTCACCACGTCGCCCAGCCGCGCTTTCACTTCCACCACTCGTCCCGAAGCCAGGGAGATTACCGGCACCGCGCGTGCAATATCGGGCTGCACCACTCCAGTCACGTTTAATGAGGGCGCCGCCTTATGCTCCAGCGCGGTCACCAAAGGAAACTGTTCCGGATGATCGACCTTAAAATTATTGGCATCCAGGTCTGCCTCAACCTTTGCGGCAGGCGGCGCTTCCGCTTTCGGATCCTCTTTATGTTCTCCGCATCCCGCCAGCAGCAGCGCCAGCGAGATACTCGCCCCAGAGCGAGCCAAGAAGAACATCGCAGACTTACCGTTAAGACATCGCCGCCAAACACGCGCCCACTCGAGTGCAGTTTTCATGGGATGACCTCCCGCCCGACTGCCTGATTTAACTGCGCCGCTGCGCTTAAATACGA
>PLBX01000524.1:8824-25159 GCA_003135495.1 Acidobacteriaceae bacterium
GCGTAGCTGGAATCGACGTCACTCAGCACTTGTGCTTCGGCGGCGTCGCGCAATCTTTCATTGCGCCTGATATCCAGCTGCGTCCGCAGCTTCTCTCCCTGGTTGCGGTCGAAGATTCGCAGAGGGATGCTGACACTGACGCCCAGCGTATTTATGCCAAACGGGTTATTGTTGGAGGAGTTGTGCGTATACCACGCGCTCAAGGTCGGATCGGTCGAGCCGTTGGCCACCGCGAGCTTGTGTTCGGTCTGGGCTTTGTCCACGGCTTCGACTGCTGCCCTCAAGTCCGGCCGCGTGTCCATCGCGATCTTGCGAAACTCATCGCGGCCGATGAGTTGGTCGGCGAAATCGTAGGGCCCGGTCACATCGACTTGTTCAATCGGAGTGCGGTCGTTTAGCAGCGTTAGCAGCTGGATCTTCGCGTTCTCCAGGTTTTCCTCGGCAGCCTGCAAATCCGATTCATATTGCACCCGCCCCAGCTCCAGACGGTCGAGATCGATTTGCGCGATGTCGCCGGCAGTGAAGCGGGTCCTGCTGATATCGAGCACGCGGTCGTAGTAGGCAATGTTGTCTTTCGCCAGTTGCAACACCGCTTTCGCCTGCAGAGCTGACACAAATGCACCGCGCAAGTTGAAGAGTAGAGTTCTTTGCAAGTCGGCATGACTCGACTCGGCGATCAAAGTCCCTTTTTGTGCACTCTCCAGACGTAACTCCCGTTTGTGCCGCCGTTCGTGCAGATAGCTAATGCTGGGCGATTCGTAGGTGCCAGCGAATGGCCGCCAGATTCCTTTGCTAGGAGAGATTTGCGTCCCATCCGCCAGCAGAGAGAATTGGGGATTGGGGCGGAGATACGCAGTGATCTCCTGTGCCTTTGATTCGTCAATGCTCAGCGTGTCCGCGAGCAGGGTGGGGTTGTCCCGCTCAAATTGCACACGCACCTGTTCCCAGGTGAGGGTGTGCTGCGCCATGGCAGGAATACTTGCCGCCATCAATAGCCATAGCCGCGCGAACAGAAAGTCTTCGTGAAACTTGAACATCAACGGACTCCATTGCGGATCAGGTAAGCTTCGCCTGATGCGCATGAATGGCAAAATTCCGGGATTTTATAAGTGAAAGATGGCCCAAGACCGAGCCGACTTCAGGGACTTAGAGCCCAATGGAGTGCTCTGGCGGAGCGCGGCCCGATGGCGCAAGGGAAGGAAGAATTCCCAGGGTTCGGGGCGTGAAGGAAAAAACGGTGTTAGTTTGCTCGAATGACGGCCACAAAGAAACGGAACTTACGAGAGCCGGTTGCGCAGAATGATGCAGCGCATGCCCCGCACTGGCGCAGCGGTTCGCGCCGCGAAAAGCTTGTTCTGATTCCTCCATCTCCGGCCGCATAGCGTGCAGATCGTCACTTGCCGAGATCACCGGGAACAGCAGAACGAACGCGCAGCCAAGAGCGCAGAGGAAGACGAGGGGACTCGCAGCCGGGCTCGCCGAGCGATCGCAGCCGGTCGCGGGCGGCCGTTGTCTCCACAGCAGCCACGCCGGTAGCAACAGAGAAAGCCAACAAAGATTAAGAAAAAACTCCATATCAACGCCCGAGTCTAGTGGAGAAAGACCGCGACCTGGCGCCACCGCCTCAGGTTAATCAAGATAAAAACAGGATAGCACAGCCCCCGCAAGTAACTTGCGTACCCGCACAGCATCCAAGACCCGCCGCTCGCTGATCAGGTTTCCCTGCACGGGTTTCCCCTGTACACCCCTGCGCTACTCCCGCGCCCGCTGCGGTGAAAGAACTTCCTAAGCACGAGCACACCCCCCACGGGGTCTGAAGAGCAAAGCGTCCGCCGCCCAAACATCACACGAAATCACGCGAAAAAATTGCGGGCTCCGGAATCTCCCGATCCCGGAACCCGCCTAATCGCGCATGAACTAACCACACTCGATCTACTCGATCAGTGAGTAGTGAACGTTGTATATGTTCCCCCAAACTGATTTCCACCCAAGTCATACAAGGGGCCGTTGTAGCCAAAGTACATGTAGTAGAGTGTCCCACTGCTCAGGTTTGCCTTGGGCTGCAACGTTGCCGTCTTGTAATCGGTCGAGAACGTGATGGTAGCGGGCACCACAACGTTCGAGGAGTTCCGCAACGTGAAGCTGGTGTTCGCGTCGAATGACGCCGGACTCATGGCTTCACTGAATACCACCTGCACCGTCGTAGTTACCGCCACGTTCGTAGCGCCATTAGCTGGCGTGGTCGATATATATGTCGGCTGCACCAGATCCGTTCCCGTCCCCGTCGTGAACGACTGCGACGCGAAGCTGGACTGCGCATTGCCGCTAATATCCACCACTCCCGTTACGTTGATGGTATACACGGTGCTCGAGGCAAGCGGCACCAGCGGCTGCAATTGGATGGCTTGATCGCCGTCAAACAACGACGTCGTCGTTGGCACCACCGAACCGCCCTGCTTCAACGTTACCCCTCCCAGCGATGCCCCCGAGATCGGTCCGTTGAACAGTATCTGCACTGGCGCATTAATCGGCACGCCTGTGAGTCCGCTCGCCGGACTAACCTCTGTCACCACCGGGCCCGTCGTTTGCGTCCCGCTTCCGGTGAAGAAGCCGGACACGCAGAAGCCAGTCTGCGAGTTCCCCGACAGGTCCATCATGTAATAGCTGCACATTTCGAACTGATGGCTCGCTGTCAGTGCAGCCGTTGGCGTCAGGAAGACCGTGGTTAGATCCGCGCTGAAGCTGATGGTCGTAGCGACGTAGCCCAGGCTGTAATCGTAGAGAAACACCCATTGATTTCCCGCAGTGTTGACCGAGCCCGGATCCATCGGCTTGTTAAACTGCATGGCGAACGCGGCGTTGGTTCCCACCGTTTGTCCTCCCTGCACGCTCGGATTCACCACATACGGCGCGTTGAAGTCAGGCCCCGCCATGGTTGTGAATGTCGTGGACTGGCTCGTGACCGCCACTCCCGCCACACTGGTAACGCCGTTGATCGCGATCGTCATCAGTGTGCTCGCCGGCAGCGGTGCCTGCGGCACAATCATCACGCGCGTGTAATCCGTCGAGAAGCTGATGCTCGACGGCACCTCGGTGACCGAACCACCACTCAACTTAATCGAACTGCCGGTAACCGATATCGGGTTGATCGCCTTGTTGAACGTAACGCTCACCCCGGCATTAGTTCCGATTTTCGTCGACAAGTTAGAAGGAGCCACCGCCGTGATCGTCGGAGGAGTCGTATCCGTTGACGTGCCCGCCGTGAAGTTCAACTCGTAAGCCTGTACCGGTACACCGCTGGTATTCGTTACGTTGCCGCCGTAACTGACGTACAGGAAGTAATTCGATCCGGCCACCAGGTTCACTGAAGGAACAACGTTGATGACCTGCCCTCCATTAACCAGCGATAAGGTCGTGCTCACAAAGCTGCTGGTGCTGTACTGGTAGAGCACCACGTTCGTGCTGTTCACCGTTGAGGCTAGCAGTGGCTGGTTATACGCCACCTGGAGAATTGCGTTAAGCGGCACATTCGTGTTGCCCGGGAACGGGTTCACCGCCTGTACCGTTGCTGTCGTGCTCGCCAGCGAACCCGACGAAGTAGTAAACGATCCGGAGAAGCTCGACAGAGAATTGCCGTAAATATCCTGGGCCGCCGGACTCAGATTCACCTGAATCCTCGTGCCCGCAGGCAATGCCGAACTGGGCGTGAACAATATGCTTTGCCCGTTACTTCCGACCGTGGTAGTTCCTGATACCAGCACACCGCTCTGTGACACGTCGAGAGCGCCGGTAACCGTGCTGCTGTTCATGGGAGCGCTGGTGAACAGCGTGATCACTGCCGTCGTGGGTACTCCCGTCGCGCCACTGCCCGGCCGCATGTTGATCACATACGGCGTCGCTGTCGAAACCGGCGGCGTGGTAGTGAACTCGCTGGTGGTATTGGCCAGCGCGTTCCCGGAAAGATCCGTAATCAGGCTTGTCGCCGTCACCGTAAGCGTAGCTCCAGCCGGCAACGATCCTCCGTTGTAGTTGAGCACCACGGTGCGATTGTCTTTGGAGACGGAAATCGCGGGATTAATGGGTTTGTCTCCGTTCAATATGTTGACGCTGCTGCCATTGATCGTCGACGGATTGATGGACTTCGAGAAGGTCAGAACGACCTGCGCGTTTATGCCCACATTAGTGGTGCCGTTCGACGGAGTGATCGTAACGGTCGGAGCGGTCGTGTCCGCTGTATTAGTAGTGGTAAAGGAACCGGCGCCGTTGTAGGTGACATTGCCCGCTTCATCCGTTAGTCCGTAGATATACATGCCCATCAGGGTAGAGGCCGGGTACGGGCTCAGCGGTGTGAACGTCACCGACGCGCCACTCACACTGTAACTCCCCGCTACTATTTCCCCGGTGCTGTTGACGTAGACATAGACGGTATTCGGATTCACCGACGCCGGATTGATCAGGTTATTCATGTTAAACGTGACCGGGCTAGTCACCGATACACCGGTGGCGGTATTCGCCGGACTGGTCGAAACCAGGGTGAACGATCCGTTGCTGTATCCGGTAGTTCCCGTCGTAAACGAACTGGGGAAGGGCGTAACCGTATTCCCTTGCACATCGCTAAATCCGCCAACCGCCACGTTATAGACCGTGGACGGATTCAACACCACGCTCGTTGTGTAAGTCAGGGTAACGCCGTCACTCGCCAGCGACACCGTTCCAGCAATGGCGCTTCCGCCAGAGGGCGTGAGCGTGATCGAGCTGTTGTTTACCGTCGTAGGATCGATTTCGTCACTCATCACCGCCACCACATGAGGGTTCAACGGAACCCCTAACTGCCCGTTTACCGGACTGATGGTGCTAACCGTGGCATGGGTCGTGTCTGAAGTCGAACCAGTTGTGAAAGTACTCTGGTACCCGTAACCATTGTTTCCGGCAACGTCGTAGTAGTACTCGGTCTCCCCTACAAACAGATAGTAAGTCGTGTTCGGTTGGAGCGCCGTGGTGGGCGTGATCGTCGCCGTCATCCGGTCCAGGGACATGCTGACCGTGGCCGGTATGTACTGGCCCGTCGTGTAGGTGTACAACTCTACCGAGCCGTTGTTATACAACTCATTCGAACTGCTAACCACGCTCAGCGGATTGAGGCGCTCGCTGAAAGTGACATGCGGCGCTACGTTAGTTCCGACGTTAGTCGCCCCATTCGGTGGATCCGCAACCGTGACTTGCGGATGTGTCAAATTGAACGTTGGACCCGTACTGAAAGTATTCGTTACCGTACCAGTCATTACATTGCCAGCGGTGTCTTGCACGCCGGTAATGGTCAGAGTGAAGTTGGCGTTCGCGGCCAACAGATTCGTTGGTTTGAGGGTCAACAGTTGGTTAGCATCGCTGAAGATCGGCGTGAACGCTACTGGATTGCCTCCCGTGGTAAGAGTGATTTTGTTAATGCTACTCGGCTGAATCGGTTCGCTGAACAGAATCTGCACCGGCGCATTCACCGGGACCTGGGTCAAGGCGTTTTCCGGGCTGGTATTAATGACTGTTGGTGGGTTGGTGTTAGTAGCAAAGTCCGTCGTAAAGTACGCCGAGAAACCTTGCTGTGTATTGCCGGAGAGATCCGTCAGGCTATAGCTCTCCAGGACAAACTGAGTGCCGACCGCCAATGGACTGGTAGGTACCAACGAAATAGTAGTTAGATCGGCGCTCCACGATACCGTGACCGGTACATTTGCTCCGAGGTAATAGCTGTAGAGGTTAACGTTAGCGGCACTGTAAGTGCCGATATCGATCGGCTCGTTGAACGTCATGCTGAACGCCGAATTCACCGGGACATTCGTCTGCCCATTTATCACGCTGCTGCTAACTACATACGGCCCGGCACAGTTCGGCTGTGCCGCGGTAGTAAAGTGCGTGGTCGTGGTCGCCACCGCTTTTCCAGCCTCGCTCGTAACTCCACTGATCGCAACCGTCATCACCGTGCTTGGCGGCATAGGAGCCTGCGGAGTTATCGATACGCGCGTGTAATCGGGACTGAAGCTGATACTCGACGGAGCGTTGCCATTCGATCCCGCACTGAGTGCGATGGTGGTGCCCGTCACCGATATCGGATTGATTGCCTTGTTGAAGTTCACCGACACCAAAGCATTGATCCCGATGTTAGTGGAGTTATTCGTCGGCGCCTGAGACACGATGATCGGTCCAGCCGAGTCAGCCGCGGACCCCGCCGTGAAGTTCAACTCGTAAGCCTGTACCGGTACGCCGCTTGTGTTAGTTACGTTGCCGCCGTAACTGATGTACAAGAAGTAATTCGATCCGGCCACCAGGTTCACGGAAGGAACGACATTGATTACCTGCCCGCCGTCAACCAGCGACAAAGTCGTGCTCACGAAGCTACTAGTGCTGTACTGGTAGAGCACCACGTTCGTGCTGTTCACCGTGGAGGCCAGCAGCGGCTGGTTATACGCCACTTGGAGAATTGCGTTAAGCGGCACGTTCGTGTTGCCTGGGTACGGGTTTACCGCCTGCACCGTGGCCGCCACGCTTAGATTCGTTCCCGCCACCGTGAACTGTCCTGCAAAGGCCGACAGTGGCACATTGGAGGCGCTCACCGCCGTCGAATCGAGCCGAACCTGAATCAAGTCGCTCGCGCCAAACGCAGCCGCCGGCGTGAATTCAATCGCTTGCGCATTGCTATACAACTGCACCGAGCCCGAAACCACTACTCCGTTATCGGTGACGTGCAGTGCTCCTGCAATGGATGCCGGATTCATCGCCATGCTAGTAAACAGCGTTACCAGCGTATTCGCCGGCACATTCGTCGCCCCGTTGCCTGGGCGCATTGCGACGACATAAGGCGCCGTACTCGATAACGCCGTCGTCAATGTGAACTGGCTGTTCGTATTCGCCAGGGAGTTACCCGACAAATCCTGAATCCCAGTAGTTAGTTCAATCGTGATTGTCGCCCCGGAAGTCCACGCACTGCCGCCGGGATTTAAGACCAGTGTCCGATTGTCGGCGGATATGCTGTAGCCGTAGCCGATACTGGTATTGCCGTTGAACAATGCCAGCGAATTAGCGTTGATTGTCGACGTATTGATCGACTTCGAGAATGTCAATACCACTTGGGAATTGATTCCGACATTCGTGGCCCCATTGGACGGCGAGATGGTTACCGTCGGAGCAGTGTGGTCGGTAGTGTTGGCAGTGGTAAATGTGCCGCAGCCGATGTATGCCAGGTTGCCTGCCTCATCGCTCAACCCGTATATGTACATGGTCATTGTTGTACTGGCCGGATACGGGGACAGTGGTGTAAATGTCACGGCATTCCCACTCACGCTATAGCTTCCCGCCACGGTCTCATTATTTGGGGCATACACATAAACGGTAGTCGGGGTAACCGAAGCCGCATCGATCAGGTTGCTCATGGTGAACGTAACCGGACTGGTCACGGACACGTTGGGCGCTCCGTTCGTCGGACTCGTCGACACCAGCGTGAACGTTCCACTGCCATATCCCGTCGTTCCAGTGTTAAATGTGCTGCTGAAAGCCGTGACCGCATTGCCTTCTACATCCTTAAAGCCAGCTACCGTCACGCTGTAGGCCGTCGAAACCGCCAGCGGCGCGCTCGGCACAAAAGTTAGCGTTGTGCCGTTCGCCGCCAGGGTCACAGTTCCCGCAACCGTAGTGCTGCCTTGCTTAACCGTGATCGCACTGCTCGTAACAGTAGTCGGGTCAATGTCGTCGCTCATCACCGCGACAACCTGAGTATTGATCGGCACTCCAAGCTGTCCGTTAGTCGGGCTGATTGAACTGACCGTTGTGGGGTTCGTGTCGCCGCTGTTCCCCGTGTAGAAATACCCCTCGTAGCACTGGCCGCCGTTGCCCGCAATGTTGGTGTAGCCGCAGATATACGTGTAGTAAAGAGTGCTGGGCAAAAGCGGTGCACTCGGTGTGATCGTCGCACTCAACCGATCGGCAGCCACGGTCACGGTTGCTGGCACAATCAAGTTAAAGTATTCATAGTACAGATTGAGATTCCCCGGAATTGTCAGTTCATTCACCGGCTCACTGAACGTAAAGTGAGGCGTTACGTTCAGTCCCACACTAACCGCGTTAACTGCCGGATCGACGCCCGTTATCTGCGGATAGCCCGTATCCGCCGCTGTCCCGGTCTTGAAACTGAAACTGCTCGGATTAGTCAGCGCAGTTCCGGTCGTATCCGTGATCTGCGCCGTGTAAGTCACCGTGTAAGTGGTGCTCGCCGTCAGCGGGCTGACCGGAGTAAACGTAACCGTCTGGTCGTTCACCGAGTAGCTGAAGTTACCCGGTACCGCGTTGCCGCCAGTCGTCATGGAGAAGCCGGTCTGCGCCGTGATCGGATCGATCGGTTCACTGAACTGCAATACCACTGGCGTCCCGCCCGCCGCATTCCCATTCAGCGCTATGTTCGTGTCGTTATTAACCGGGCTCGTGCCNNGCTCCAAGCGATGCAGTGGGCGTGATGGTCGCAATCGTGCCTGACGCATCTACGCTGATCGTTGCCGGTACTTCCGTATTAGTGCTGCTATCCCAGAAGTAAATAGTGGCCGGCGCAGTATTTCCTAGTTGCGACAGTGTGCTGCGATTCATCGGCACACTGAACTGGATCTGGATCTTCGTATTGAGCGGCACCCCACTCAGCCCGTTCGCCGGACTGATGGAAAGAATAGTCGGTGGCGTCGAAGTACAGGTCTCAACGTCCATCCCATTATTCACAGTCAGCGTTTGCGATCCAGTCTGGATCTGCACGGTGCGGAAACCAGCCGTCGCCCCGGAAGTCACCAGACTCGCCGTGATCGAGGTTGGGCCATTGACGGTCACTGGACCAAACGTCCCTGCCGCCGCTCCTCCGACCGCGATTCCAGGGCCGAAGTTGGCCTTCGTGGTTGAGCCCCAGGTAGTGAATGCTCCCGTAACGCCCACGCTTTCGGTTTGCGTCGGCTGAATCGTATTTGGATTAATCAACGTTACCGCCGGTACTCCCGCAATAACGGTGAATGTCGGCTTCGCCACTTGCGCGCCCGTCGTGATGGTTACGGTGCGCGAGCCTACGGTTGCCGCGTTATCAATGGTGATCGGCACCGACATGCTGGTCGGCCCGTTCACCGTCAGCGTTCCTGTCGTGATGTTGGCGCCAAAGTTGACCGTTGTTGTCGGCCCGAAATTGGTGTTCGTTCCCGCAATAACAATCGTCTCGCTCGACCCCTGGTGCGCAGACGTTGGATTCAGCGTCGCGGCGGCAGTGTTTGTTCCTGTTCCTCCAAGCGCAATTATTAACGGATTGGGGCTGCCGGAATTGTTGACTGTGATCGCGCCAACGATAGCCTGGGCAACGGTCGGCGAAAAAGTACCTTCAATCGTGCAGTTCTTTCCAGCCAACAACGAGAAACCGTTCACGCATGTAGTGCCACTCAGCTGAATTCCGAAATCGCCGCTTATCGTAATAGTGCTCAGCGTTACTGCGCTGGCGCTGTTATTTGTAATCTTCACCGCCTTCGGAGCGGTTGTCGTGCCTACTGGCACCGAGCCAAAAGCCAGGCTCGCGGGAGCAACTGTCAGAACCGCTTCCGACGTGCCCGTCAGATTTACCAGTTGCGGGCTTTGATTATTAGGCGAGTTGACCGGAATCGCAACCGCTCCTGTAATGGAGCCGACGAAGGTAGGCGCGAATGTAACCTGGAACGTACACGTGCCAGCCGTAGCCAGCGTGCTGCCGCAAGTGGTGCTGGGAACCGCGTAATCGGCGCTCGCCGTAATCGTTCCCAATGTGGCCGCAGCGCCACTGGTGTTAGTCACAGTAACAGTCTGCGCCGCGCTCGTTGTTCCCGATAAAGTCTTAAAGATAAGACTGCTCTTGCTCAGCGAGATGGGCGGGGTGCCGGCCGTCGCCGCCGAGGTAAGTTTCACCACCAGCGGCAACGCATTGGCCGCATTGTCGGTAATAATGATGGCGCCATCGTCGGTAGCCGATGTTGGCGTAACCTGCACGCTAACCGTGCAAAACTTTCCCTTACTAGCGAGCGGCGTGGTCAGGCATGTTCCGGTGTTGATCGTGTAGTCGGCGATGCTGGTTGTGATGCTGTTGATGGTGACTGAGCCGGTCGTATTGTTGGTGATCTTGAATGTCTTGGCTGCGCTGATTGTCCCGATCGTCCCGCCAGTAAACGCCAGGCTCGCGGGCGCGGTAGTAACGGGTGCTCCGCCGGACCCGCTGATGCCAACAAACGCCAGCAGATTATTGCTGTTGTCGAAAATGCTGGCCGCGCCCTTGATCGATCCGAGGACGGTCGGCGAAAAAGTAATTGTCACCACGCATGAACCGCTGGCTGAGATAGTGCCGCCGCAGGTGTCCGTCTCCGCGTAATCGCCGCTCATCGTAATCACGATCGGCTGCGCCGATACTCCAGTGTTAGTGATCGTCACAGTCTTCCCTGCGCTCGTCGTATCGATCAATGTGCTCGCGAACGTCAAGCTGCTCGTCGAAAGAGTGAGCTGTCCCCATGAGCTCACGCTGGCCATCATGAACAAAGCCGAAAACAATAAAACTTTGCGAAGCTTTTTGGCGAGCGAGATTACACAGGAATTTGCAGCGAAGGCGGTAGCGCGCATAGGGTCTCTCCAGAGACGAGCGATCAATTTTTATTTAGGCTTGTTTTTCGCGGAGCTCGGGGGGTAGATAAGCTCGCGTACGATCTTTTCAGATCGCGGAACAGTGTATAAAGCAAATTTCAAGAATGCAATGGCCCGTCAAGCTTTTTTTTGTTGTGCAAAAAAATGCGATGTTTAGGAAGCTCGCATTCCACCACTATTGCAGCGCGTTCCCATACGTTGGAACGCCTTGCTGCACCAGAAACAGCAGAGTCTGGCCGCGAGACGACCAGTCACTCTGCGGATATTGAGAAATCAGGCGTTGCGCCAGTGATATTGCCTGATTTTTGGACTGCTCCGACTTTTTCATTTGCTCTTCGCTCTTGTAAATCTCAATCAGCGCCGCTCTTCGCCACGCCGCCCTATACAGCGCCTCTGCTGCTGCTGGTGATTCGGAATGTTCCTTAACGTACTTTTCATAGATATCGGCTTCTTTGTCGGGACACTTCGAAGATCCTTGCCAATCTCCGCATAGCTTGTTCTCTATAAGGTGAAACGCCGCTAGTTGCGCCCACTTAGTATCTGGAAATTTCTTCATCACCAACTTCATGCCTTCCTCGTCCATCCCTTGCCGCAGGTATGCCTCTTTTTCGCGAGCCGAAGGGCGCGATTGCACGTCCGCCCTGTCGATCTGCCATTTAATGTCCGCCGCCCGGTAAAGCCCTTCCGCGGCAACTGCAGAATTCGGAAAAATGTCATACACCCGGCGGTATAGTCGCAGCGCGTCTTGCGCCGCGCCGCGCCGCCCACGCCTCCGGCCAGCCTCGTCTTCCGAATCAGCCGCAGCTCCAAACAAAATCCGGTCACCATTTGGAGTGCTGCTCCAGACAACACCGCTTTCCAGAACCCACCCCGAGATGGTCTTGCCCTCATCCTCGTCCTCCAACACAAACGCGGGATCCGGACTGTGCGCCAAGCCCATCATGGCCTCGACGTGCAACCAGTTGCGGCTCTTCTCCAGCAAAATTAATTCCCGTCCCCGCTCGACCTCCCCAAGCTTGTTGGAGTTCGTATCGGGAGACAAATAAATGATGGCCTCGCGCACCAGCGTCCCGCGCTCCGCAGCCCATAGCAAGGTCGTTCCCATCTCCGCCAAAATTGCAAAAAATAAAATCTTAGTTATGAATTTCACGGGTAGTCATCTCCGGTTCGAGGTTAGCATGCACAGCGGGCATGTTTAGGCCGTGCATATGCCGTGCATATTAAGATGCGCGGAAACAATCCTTCATGAACGACCGCGGACCCTTTCTTCCTGGATGGCTGTGTAGGCGTCACTTCGGTGACCCCTGTGATCCTCGGTGCACCTCCGTGCCCCCTGTGGCAAGAATTTAATTTTCCGACCTCTGACCCCAAATCAAGCACTGCCCAATCAAATTAAGTTGGCAACGACCCAATCCATACTGTTACCGTTGTGTTTCGAAAACGCGAAATTACGCCCGGAGATCTTTATGCCCGGAGAACAAAAATTATCGCCCTCGAACTTCGCGCCGGGCAAAGGCCCCGCACAGCCTACGATTCGAGACCTCAAAACCATCGACGATCTCACCCAGCTCAAGGCCGTTGAAAAAGAAGTCTGGGGCATGGCCGACAACGACACCCTGCCGCTGACTCTCGCCATCGCCTGCATGGCCGCAGGCAATATATTTATTGGCGCTTTCGACAAAGAAAATCACAAAGATAAAAACAAGGCCGGTAAAGAAAAGTTAGTAGGTTTCGCTTTCGGATTTCTCGGCCGCGAACACGGCCAGACCACAATCCACTCTCACATGCTCGCTGTCCTCGATGCCTATCGCCATCTCGATGTGGGCAAGTCGCTGAAACTGGCGCAACGCGAGCGGGCTATGGCCATGGGCGTCCACGAAATGACCTGGACCTACGACCCGCTGCAGAGCCGCAACGCCCACTTCAACTTCGCAAAACTCGGCGTCGTCTCCGACACATATAAGGTAGATTTTTACGGCCCAGAAACTTCCAGCGTCTTGCATCAGAACGGAACCGACCGTCTCTGGGTCCGGTGGCTCCTGAACTCGCGACGGGTTCTCGACCGCCTGACAGGAAAGAATCAGCGCGCAGAGAATCTCGACGCTCTAAAACTTCTCGCTCCCCTTGTGCGTTTCGATCCCAACGGGAAGCCTGCTCGCGCCGACCTTGCAGCGTCCCTGGCGCGACAGCGTGTGAGCATCGAAATCCCCGGTGACATTCTCGAAATTGAGCGCGCCGATATGCCCCTTGCGCGGGAGTGGCGAGAAGCGACCAGATGGGCCTTCCGCGAATCCCTCAAAGCAGGATTCGTAGTAGCCGATTTCTGTCGCTCAATCCGCGGAAACCAAGGACCCGGAGCGTATCTGCTGCAGAACACAACGGTCGCTGAACTCATTCCGGAAGTGTAGCCCGGAGGCAAGAGCGGCATATACTTAGTCGGCACGATGGCCGTACAAACAATATAGAGGCAGGAGTAAATCATGAGAAGGATTTCTCGCAGCGGAATCCTGCTGCTGAGTATGATCGCGTTTGCAGCCTCGGTTGTGGCGCAAATCCAGCCTCAGCCGAATGCCAAGCAGTACTTCTTCGTTCTGCTACTTCGTCCGGCCAACGCTCCGCAACTAAGCAAGGAAGCCAGCGAAAAACTTCAGGAAGAACACATGGCCAACATGCGTAAGATGGCCGCTGAACACAAACTCGTAATCGCGGGGCCGTTTATGGATAACACGACGCTCCGCGGAATTTTTGTGTTACAAGCAGACTCTGCGGCTCAAGCACAAGAGTGGGCCGACGGCGATCCCGCCGTCAAAGCAGGTCGACTCTCCGCCGAGTTGCATGGTCCTTGGCTCATCGACCCCAGCGCTATTCACCCTGCAACTGAGCCTCCGGCGATGGAGCAGTACACTCTGGTCCTGATGAAACGCGGCGGCAATTGGAATCCTAACTCGCCGGAATTTATAGCTGTGATGAAGCAGCATCCTGCATTCGCAAAACAGATGATAGAGCAGGGAAACCTCGCCATCGCCGGACCGTTTCCCTTCAGCGAACCGGGCGACTTGCGAGGAGTGGGTATTTTCCGAGTCGGGACAGAGCAAACCGCAAAATTGACGCAAGACGATCCATCCGTCAAAGCAGGCCTGCTTAAGACTGAGATCCATCCCTGGGCCTCGGGTAAAGGTGTACTGGCATCGGGACAACCGATGCAGTAATTAACCGGCATAAATAACTAACAAGAATCGCCACCCCACGCGATAGAATGTCCGGTTCCAGCCAACGCCGGAACCAGCGTTCAACTACCGAGACTGACCACGAGGTCAACCCATGGCCGAAGCCACCATCCCGCAAACTCACATCGACTCTACTTTGGACGAGCAGCGCAGCTTTCCACCGCCCGCGGAATTTTCTCAAAAAGCTCAAATCAAGAGCCTTGCCGAATACGACGCCTTATATAAGGAGTCAGTCGAGCAGCCGGAAAAATTCTGGGCCCGCGCCGCTGAAGAACTCCACTGGTTCAAAAAGTGGGAAAAAGTTTTGGAATGGAAAGCGCCCTGGGCCAAGTGGTTCCTAGGCGGAGAAATTAATCTCTCCTACAACTGCCTCGATCGCCACGTGCAAACCGCGCGAAAAAATAAAGCCGCGCTCATCTGGGAGAGCGAGCCGGGAGAAGTCCGCACCTACACTTACCAGCAATTGTGGAAAGAAGTTCAGAAGTTCGCCAACGTCCTGAAGAATCTCGGCGTCCGCAAAGGCGACCGCATTGCCATCTACATGGGCATGACGCCCGAACTGCCAATCGCCATGCTGGCTTGCGCGCGCATTGGCGCGCCTCATTCAATCGTCTTCGGAGGCTTCTCGTCGAACGCGCTGGTCGATCGCATCCACGATTCCCACGCCGTGGCCGTCATCACCCAGGATGGCTCCTACCGCCGTGGCGCCGAAGTAAGACTTTTCCCCGCCGTTGAAGAGGCGCTGAAGTCCTGCCCGTCGGTGAAAAATGTCGTGATCTACAAGCGCACCGGAACTGCCATCAATACCACAGCAGGCCGTGATCACTGGTGGCACGAGGAAATGGCGAAGGCTTCCGACGAATGCCCCGCCGAGCCTCTCGACGCCGAACATCCCCTCTACATCCTCTACACCTCAGGCACCACCGGAAAGCCAAAAGGCATAGTGCACACCACCGGCGGCTATTCCGTCGGCACCTATCTCACCACAAAATATATTTTCGATCTGCGCGAGGAAGACACCTACTGGTGTACCGCCGACATAGGCTGGGTCACCGGACACAGCTACATCGTCTACGGACCTCTCCAATGCGGAGCCACCAGCCTGATGTACGAGGGCGCCCCCAATACTCCGGAGCCCGACCGCTTCTGGTCCATCATCGACCGCCATCAAGTAAATATCTTCTACACCGCGCCCACCGCCATCCGCACTTTTGCAAAATGGGGAGACGAGTGGCCGAAGAAACACAAAATGGACAGCCTGCGCCTCCTCGGAACCGTAGGCGAACCCATCAACCCCGAGGCGTGGATGTGGTATCGCGATTTAATCGGCCACAACCGCTGCCCGATCGTCGATACCTGGTGGCAAACCGAAACCGGAGCCATCATGATTTCGCCCATCCCCGGAGCCATCGCCACGAAACCCGGCTCCGCCACCAAGCCCTTCTTTGGAGTCGTCCCAGAAATCGTAACCATGGAAGGCAAGCCCGTGCCCTTAGGCTCCGGCGGTTACTTGGTTATCCGCCAGCCGTGGCCCTCCATGCTGCGCACCATCTACGGCGATCCCGACCGCTACGTGCAGCAATATTGGTCGCAAATCCCGGGCACATACTTCACCGGAGACGGCGCCCGCAAAGATAAAGACGGCGATTTCTGGATCATGGGGCGCGTCGATGACGTGCTCAACGTCTCCGGCCACCGCCTAAGCACAATGGAGGTCGAATCCGCCCTGGTCGCCCACGAAAAAGTAGCCGAAGCCGCAGTAGTAGGACGCCCCGACGAGATTAAGGGCCAAGCCATCTCCGCCTTCGTGACTTTGGAGCAGGGAGTTCCACCCACCGACGCCCTAAAAGAAGAATTGAAAAAGTGGGTGGTAAAAGAAATAGGCTCGCTGGCCAAGCCGGATGATATCCGCTTCACCGACTCGCTTCCCAAAACCCGCAGCGGCAAGATTATGCGTCGTCTGTTAAGAGAACTAGCGAGCAGCGGTGAAGTAAAAGGCGATACTACAACTCTGGAAGACTTTGGAGTAATAGCAAAACTAAAAGAGCAAGACGAAGCCTAAACAGGAGGGGCTAGTTCGTGTTTAGGGGACTAGGCCCCGCTTGATCCGGAGTAAAAGGGGCTATCCCATCACCACACAGCATTAGCGGTTAAGTGGTGGCACATAGCCACACAGCACTAGCTTTTGGGTGGCGCAGCGGTTNNGGCTTTAGCCGCTGAGGTCGCAGCGCTAACTCACAACCGTTCAGCGCGAACCTGATCCCACAGGGTGTCGCTGCTCCCGCATCAACTCCAGGAAAGTCTCAACCGGTATCTGATACTTGTGCCGGAAAAGTTCGACGAGCGTGTCTTCCGTCCCGAATACGTCGTGTGGCCCACCTGCCTCAGCCGTAGCTTGGCTGGCGAAAACCTGGAACCGCCCAGAACTGTCGGTCGGCGTTTG
>PLBX01000566.1 GCA_003135495.1 Acidobacteriaceae bacterium
GTTCGACTGCATGGCGTAGCGCATATCGTCGACCGCGGTGAGTTCTTGTCCAGAGATGCGCGCCAGATTGCTGATGGCCTTCTCACGATAATCTGGATGCGTGTTGATGCCGGTACCCACTGCCGATCCGCCCAACCCCAATTCGCGGAGCGAGTCGGAAGCGGTGCGAACTGCTTTTGCCGCCCGTCGAATCGCACCCGCGTATGCGGCAAACTCCTGGCCGAGGCGCATAGGGACGGCATCCTGCATGTGGGTACGTCCGGATTTCAGAATGTCGTGAAACTCTTTTCCTTTTTTGTCGAGCGCCGCGACCAGCGCGTCCAGCACCGGGAACATTTTTTCCAGTTCGAGCAGCGCCGCGAGCCTCATCCCGGTAGGGAAAACATCATTCGTCGACTGTCCGTAGTTCACATGGTCGTTGGGGTGAACGATGGAGTAGTCGCCTAGCTTCCCGCCAAGAATTTCTATGGCGCGGTTCGCGATGACCTCATTCGAATTCATATGAAAGCTCACGCCGGCGCCCGCCTGGAAAACGTCGACTACAAATTGATCGTTGAACTTGCCCGCCTGAACTTCACGCGCCGATTGAATAATCGCTTTTGCAACTTTCTCGTTGATGAGTCCGAGCGATAAATTGGCTTCCGCAGCTGCTTCCTTCACCATTCCAAAAGCGCGAATCAGCGTCGGATGCGCACGCATTTCAGAGATGGGAAAATTTTCGACTGCGCGAGCCGTTTGAATCCCGTAGTAAACATTCGCGGGAATTTCCTTCGGGCCGATCGAATCTTTCTCGTGGCGAGTGGCAGAGTTTTTGGGATTAGCTGACATTATGAGCTCCTAACTCAAGGACAAAAATAATGAAGGTTTGAACTGGACATTATACGGCGGGGATTCTGCGTAGGCCTGGCATCATACAGCGCTAGACGGCCTTGGACTGCAAACCTTTAAACCACAAACGAGCGAAGTCACACAAAGGAAATCTGGAATTGGTCCCTTCGTGGAACTTCGGGTCCCTTCGTGGTCAAGGTTCTCGCAAATCGCACCACGAGTTCAAATTGACTTCACCGGAATGGCGAGAACATCGTCCACCAAGCCAACTTCTTTTTGCACGAAGGGCTCAGCGTAAGTGACCCCGCCGAGCATCCCGTAAAAGCGGGCCATCGACTCCACGCGCGCTCTAATTTCTTTTTCCGCAGGAAAAATTCCGCTGCCTGCCTGCTGGTCGGTGAACTGCGATTTGTATGCCATGAGCGACGCAAGTCGGGCCTCAAATTGCTCGGTGATGTCGACGACAAACGTCGGCCGCACATCGTGGTAAAGGCTGGCGTAAATAATTTTGAATGGACGATGAGGAGCAGGTTCGTTCGCAGTAATTCCACTGGTAGCTGATGGCTGAGAGCCGACAGCTAACTCCAGCTTCGCCAGCCCGGCCAGAAAACTGGCTTCATATCCAAGAACAGAAGCCGTGTAATGATCGGGATGACGCCCTTGCCAGTAGGGAAGAATTAGGACTCGCGGACGTTGTTCGCGAATTACGCGCGCGACCTTCAGACGATTCTCCCAGGTATTTTCGACGCGGCCATCGGGGATATCAAGCGCTTGCCGCCATGAAACTTTCAGGATGCGGGCCGCTTCGGTCGCCTCGCGGGCACGATCTTCCGTGGTGCCGCGCGTCCCCATCTCGCCCCGCGTTAGATCGAGGATGCCGGTGCTGTAGCCGCGCTCGGACATTTTGAGCAGAGTGCCGGCACAGGTTTGTTCCACGTCGTCGCGATGGGCAGCCAGGGCGAGAATGTCGAGTGGCATTTTGTAATTTAGCAATCGGACAAATTGTCTTACGCCGCCGGCTTCGTTGTTCGCCGATTCGCAAGCACGAAAGCCAATCCGAACATGAACATCGCAAATAGAACCAGCGTTAAAATCGAAGCCGTCAACGAGAATGTGGATGGCGCTCCGGGATACATCAGCGTGCGCAGCGCTTCAACTCCGTAGGTTAGCGGATTGGCATACATAAGCGCACGCATCCACACCGAGGCCCCCGAAAGAGGGAAGAGCGCTCCCGAGAGTAGCCACAGCGGAATCAGGAATAAATTGATGATGGCATGAAAGGCTTGGGTCGAGTCCATCGGCCACGCGATGGCGAAGCCAAGAGCCGTCAGAGCGAACGACACCAAGAATACCGTAAGCACGATCAGCCCGAACGACGCGAGCGTCATCTGCACCCCGACCAAAGGAGCGAAAACGAGAAAGATTAATCCCTGAGCGGCGGCGAGGGTTGTGCCGCCCAAAACCTTACCGAGAACAATAGCGGCGCGAGGCACGGGCGCAACTAAAACCGATAGCAGGAAGCCTTCATTGCGGTCTTCAATCACCGACATCATGGTGAAGATTGCGGTGAAAAGAATAATCATCACCAGTGTCCCGGGATAGAAATAATTCAAATAGTGCTGTTGGCCCGCGGCCTGACCAGAGCGAAACGAGGTTCCAAAGCCCGACCCGATTACAACCCAAAACAATAAAGGAGAAGCGATAACTCCGACCACGCGAGCCCGCTGACGATAGAAGCGCACGATTTCGCGNNACACTTCGCCCGCCGCGCTTGGATGCAGACCTTAAAGCCTTCTTCTTGTCTCCGGGCCCTCTGTGGTTGCAGCTTTCCCACGGCGGGCGTGGGGTTACAGGGAAAACAAGGAACACAGAAACCGCGTGTCATTACGAAAATGCCAATTCTTTTGCGCGCTGCACTGCCTTCACAACGGCTTTGATTAACGTCACCCGTAGTTTGCCTTCTTCTAATTCCATGATGCCGTCAATCGTGCATCCCGCGGGCGTGGTTACCGCGTCTTTCAATAGGGCTGGATGATCGCCGGTCTCGAGCACCACGCGCGCGGCGCCCATGGTTGTTTGCGCCGCTAGAAGCGTTGCTATATCGCGGGGCAGGCCAACCTTTACGCCGGCTTCTGCTAGCGATTCCAGAATGATGTAGATGTAAGCGGGACCGCTCGCCGACAACCCGGTGACTGCGTCCATATGTTTTTCGTCGACGGCAACCGTTCGCCCGACGGCATCGAAAAACTTCGTCGCCGTCTCCAGATGCTGTTTCGTTGCGAACTTCCCCTTGCACAGCGCCGTCATACCTGCTCCGAGCACGCAGGGGGTATTCGGCATGGCGCGCACTACCGGCACTTCCTTCTCGAGCGCACGCTCAATCATCTCGGTCGGAACGGAGGCGGCCACCGAAATTATTAATTGCTTCTCGTGAACATGGGCGCGAATCTCTTTCACAACATCGGCCACAACTTGTGGCTTGACACAAAGAAAATAAATGTCTGCGTCCTTTACTGCCTCGGAGTTGTCGGTGCCGGCGTGCACCTTCAGTTTTTCTTTTAGCACTCGCGCCCGTTCTCCATGGGCGACGGTGGCCCAGGTTTGCGCGGGCGAAAGCAAACCATCGCGCAAAAAAGATTGCAGCAGAATCGCCCCCATCTTGCCCGCGCCCAAAACCGCAACCTTCTTCTTCGAACTTGAACCTTGAGGCAT
>PLBX01000312.1 GCA_003135495.1 Acidobacteriaceae bacterium
CATTCGCCCCTTCCGCGAGAATCTTGCACTTCACCCGCTCCGCATTTTGGCTGGTGATCTGGTTCTCTGTCGCCGCAGGAATAAGAATGTCGCAATCCATCAGCAGGAGTTCGGCCGGATCATACTTCTCCGCGCCGGTGAAGCCGTGAATCGTGCCATTGCGCTGCCGGAATTCCCACAGCGATTCGACGTTGATGCCGTTCTTGTTGTAGAGACCGCCGCCAACTTCGAGGATGCCGATAACTTTGTATCCAGCAGCAGCCATCAGGCGCGCAGCATTCGAACCAACATTCCCGAAGCCTTGGATGATGACGCGAGTCGTCTCCCGATTCAGTTGCAGCTTCTTGATCGCCTGCTCGCAAACCATCAAAACGCCGCGCCCCGTGGCCTCGCGCCGTCCACGCGATCCGCCAATATTGATCGGCTTGCCAGTGACCACAGCCGTAACTGTCTGCCGCGCATGCATGGAATACGTGTCCATGATCCACGCCATCGTCTGCTCATTCGTATTAACGTCCGGCGCCGGAACATCTTTCTCTGGACCAATAAAATCGAACAACTCCGCCGTGTAGCGCCGGGTCATGCGTTCCAACTCGCCCTGCGACATTTTGTGCGGATCGCAAATGATTCCGCCCTTCGCTCCGCCGAAAGGAATATTTACTACCGCGCACTTCCATGTCATCCAGCTAGCAAGGGCGCGAACTTCGTCGAGATTTACATCGGGCGCGTAGCGCAGACCGCCCTTCGCCGGGCCGCGCGCGATGGAATGCTGCACCCGGTACCCAGTGAAGACTTCGAGATGCCCGTCATCCATCATCACCGGGATATGAACGATGATTTCGCGGCTTGGACTGCGCAAAATGTTCCACAGTCCTTCATCAAGATTCAGTTTTTTCGCCGCCAGATCGAAGCGGGCCGCTTGCGCCTGCCACGGATTAGTTTCCTGTTCCAGATCCACCGTCTTCATGTAATCTCCACGTAATAATTGCGATACTTATCGCCGGCTCAAACTGGTAAGAAAGCCTCGAAAAGTATATGGCTGGCCGGAGGCGTAAGCAAGCCAAGGGAGTACCGAGGAAAGCACGCGGATTTGCACGTTCGCTGCAACTCGCACTGTTCCTGTAGAACGGGGCTTGCCCCGTCTCCTCTCGCTCAGCATACTAATTCGTGCGATCCTAAGCGCTGCGGTAAAACTCTATTAGCTAATAAGAATTGCCGGCTGCAAAACTTAACCAGCTGCAAAGCAAATGCTGCAAAATAAATAATGATCCGTCCCGACTACAAAGAATTTCTCCGACTCTCCCGCGCCGCCACTTTAGTTCCGGTGGTGAAATCGATCTCCGCCGACCTGCTGACGCCGGTCTCCGCATTTCTCGCAGTTGCTGACGGAGAGCCCGACGCCTTCCTGCTCGAATCCGTCGAAGGCGGAGAAAAAATCGGACGCTACACATTTCTTGGCGTGCGTCCCTTCCTTCGTCTGCAATCGCGCGGCGAAGAAATCACGATCGAGCGCGGCCGCAAACTCGAACGCCGCACCGGTAATATCTTTGAAGTCATAAAAGAACTCCTGCAGCAGCATCGTCCCGCCGAACTCGAAGGCTTGCCGCCATTCACCGCTGGCGCCGTCGGATATTGCGCTTACGACATTGTGCGGCGCCTCGAACGCATTGGCGAACATTCCGAGGATGACCTTGATGTTCCCGATTGCGTGCTGATGTTTTTCGATCGCGTCCTCGCTTTCGATCATCTGCATCATCAAATCCATATCGTCGCGTCGGCGGACGTAACCAGAGAAGCGCCTAAAGCTGCCTATGACCGGGCCGTAAAAGACATCTCGCGCATCGAGAAAAAACTCGCCGCCGGATGGAAGCTCTCGGACTGGCGAAAAGCCACGACAAAGTCATTGTCAAAAATAGCAAAGCTGAACGTCAAGCCGCGCACGCCGAAGCGGAAGTTTCTAGAGAGCGTAAATCGGGCGAAAGAATATATCGCTGCCGGGGACATTTTTCAGGTCGTGCTCTCCCAGCGCTGGGATTTCGAACCCGGCGTCGAGCCACTCAACCTCTACCGCGCGCTTCGCACCGTGAATCCCTCGCCCTACATGTATTTCTTGCGCTTTGGAGCTCGTGGAAAAAATGCGGGCGACAATTCCAGCGCAATGCACGTCCTCGGTTCGTCCCCAGAAATGTTGGTGCGTACCACAGGACGCAAGCTGGAATATCGCCCGATTGCGGGAACGCATCCCCGGGGGCGCGACGAAGCCGCCGACGCCGCGCTCGAAAGAAAAATGATCTCGGATGAGAAGGAGCGCGCCGAACACGTGATGCTCGTCGATCTAGGCCGCAACGACCTCGGTCGCGTCAGCGAGTATGGCTCGGTGAAGGTTGGCAAACTAATGTATGTCGAACGCTATTCGCATGTGATGCACTTAGTCTCTGCGCTCGAAGGCCGCTTGCGTCCTGAACTGAATGCCATGGACGCGTTTGCTGCCTGCTTTCCCGCCGGAACCCTGAGCGGCGCTCCGAAAGTGCGGGCCATGCAGATCATCGAAGAACTGGAGCCAACGCGTCGCGGCGTATACGGCGGTTCTGTCCTCTACGCAGATTTCGCCGGCAATTTGGATTCATGCATCGCGATCCGCACGCTACTTATGAAGGGCGGCAAAGCATATCTGCAAGCCGGTGCGGGAATCGTCGCCGATTCCGATGCCGAGCGCGAATTCGAAGAAACTGAGAACAAAGCCAAAGCCGTGCTGCGCGCCGTAGATATGGCGCGCGGACTGGAATAGCACTCGCCCTACAAAGCTTCCTGTAGAGACGGAGCTTGCCCAGTCTCCCCCACACACCACCGACAACCTCTTTTTTTGAAGCGTCATCCCATTGCCCAGCTGCATTGGAGGTTTGAATGTCCCGCTTGCTTTCCCTCTGCTTAGTCCTTTGTATTTCCAGCTTAGCCTTGGCGTCATCCGTAGAAGTGGTTTACGTAGCCGCAGGCACAACCATTCTTACTTACAATGTCGATCCGCAGACTCTCAACTACACGCAGGTAGGAACGCTCTCAATTAACGGCGCGTCCACCTTCGGAACGCTGGTTCCGTCTCCGAACGATCACTTCATTTATGTAATCGCCGCCGACTCAACTCAAACCACGCATCTCTATGTCTACGCCACGGACGCGAATGGTGCTCCGCAGTCGCGTCCCACGCAAAAATTGTATGCAAACAACCTTAAAAGCCTGCAACTCGATCCCAAGGCTAACTTTCTTTACGCGGTCTACACATCGCCGATCAACGCCTATGAGTCGGCTAGTACCATTCGCCGCTTTGTGGTGAGTCCTGCTAACGGAGCGATCAGCCAGCCCCTGACCCAGGCGAAATACACGCTCCACACACAGGACGCGTTTACCTGCACCCTGATACTTACTGGATTCAATTCCACAGCGAGCCAACTCTACGACCAAGTCTACTGTGACACTCACGAGGGTCCTTTTGCGAACTACTATGAGCGAACGGTGAATAGCACGACTGGAGCGCTCGGACCTGATGTCCAGATTTATGCCTGGGGTAGCGATGGGCAAAGCGGAGAAGCAATCCAGATCGTGGGCAATCGCATGTTTGACTTCGTTTACCCTGACTACCCAAACCCCGACAGTGTGAATATTTACCCCGCAGTGCCGAATACCAGCAAGCCTGAAGTGCAATGCACGGCCTCGATGCTCGCGGCCTGCGGAGCGCTTAACGGCGTCGTTGCCCATCCCTCCGGAAAGTATATTTTCATAGGGAATTCCAACGATTCCGCGACGGACATCGAAAAAGTCGACTACAGCGAGAAGAAAATTGTCGACACCGGAAATCAAGTCCCCTTTAGCTTGGGACAATCCGGTCCAGCGTTCAGTCCCGACGGAACCCTAGTATTCGGAGCTAACTACAACGGCTCGGGCTATTACCTTCAGGCAAATGCATTTAATGTATCCACCTCGCAGGTTACAAATGGCGCACAGATCTCTGTCGGCTCATCGGGTGCTTACAACAGTCCGGACCCTTATTTCACGGCCACGCGGTTTTGATTTTTTGCGTTAGTCCAAATGATGAGGTTGCAAATTGCACCCTCACACATTTCTTATTACTCAAATATTTTTGTTTTAGTATTTTTGTTCCGGAGATGAGATTTACTTAACGCCGCAGGAAATTCGCCACCAGTTTCTTCCCCTCATCCGTCAACACGCTTTCCGGATGAAACTGGACGCCTTCAACGCCAAGTGACTTATGCCGTAGTCCCATGATGACGCGCGTCCCGTCTTTATCCGAGGTCCACGCGCTGACTTCGAGTTCGCTCGGCAGATCCTTCTCCGAAACGATGAGCGAGTGATAGCGCGTTGCAGTCATCGGCGAAGATAGCCCGCGAAAGATAGTCTNNGCCGCACCAATCGCCTGATGTCCAAGGCACACGCCGAGGAGCGGCAGCTTGCCTGCAAAATGGCGAATCACCTCAATGCTGATACCGGCTTCCTGCGGAGTGCAAGGGCCTGGAGATACTACGATTCGTTCCGGCCGCATGTTTTCGATCGCCTGAATCGTAACCTCGTCATTACGNNACTTCCACCTCGCATCCCAACTCGCCCAAATACTGCGCCAGGTTGTAAGTAAACGAATCGTAGTTATCGAGGACAAAGACCACAGCTTTATTGTAGCCGCGAAACGCAGGTTTTAAAGTTCAAGGGTGAAAACTTTGCGGTTCTGGCATCTTGTTCTTGACAGCTTTGCCGCGAATTGACATGCTTACTGGCGGTTTGCCGGTGGAGCATGCCGGAGGGTTCATGGCCGAAACACAGAACACACACGATCATGATCATGATCATGGTAAAGATGATAAAGGCAAGCGCGCCACGCGCAGGTTCGCGCTGCGCTTGCCGGTTTCCGTTCGCTACGCCGACAGCGATCATGAGCAAGCCGCGCAGTCCCGCGACGTCAGCGCGCGCGGAATCTGTTTCTATGTGGACTCCGCGATTCAGGCGGGCTCGCCGCTCGAGTTCACCCTGACCCTTCCACCCGAGATCACCCTTACCGAAAGCATTCGCGTGCGCTGCAAGGGCCGCGTGGTGCGAGTGGAAGGCGGCGGCGCTTCGGAGAGCAAAATGGCCGTCGCAGCCGTCATCGACGAATACGAGTTTCTAGCGGACTAATAAACTCAGAGGAACTCTTCCATAGTCATCTGGCAAGTGACTTTCTCTTTGCCGCGCCGCGGTGGTATGTTTGCTGCTAGACCGGTGCTTCCGTGAAAGATTTTCCCCCGCCTCTTCTCTTTCGTCGACCAGCGAGCCGTTTGAAGTTGCGGAATCATTTCTGCACAATTGCTTTCGCTCTGTCCTTCGGGACGGCACAACTCTGCGCCCAGCAAACTTCTAAAGCTTCTTCGCCAGCCCGCGTTGCAGCAGCCTCAAAAATCGCCGCTATAAAAAGTTTCCGTATTATTCAGGAGAAAACGGGGCAAGCCGTCGAAATTCTTTCCACCAAGCCCCTTGTGCCTTCAGTTCAAGCCATTACTGACCCCAACCGTGTGGTGATTGATCTGCCAAATGCCCGGCTCGACACGCAACATAAACGCATCAGCGTGCAAGCCGATCAAATCAGCGCAATCCGCGCCGACCAGTTTCAACAGAGTCCTCCGGTTGCGCGCGTCGTCGTGGATTTGCTGGCGCCGCGCTCTTTCACTTGGGAGTCTGCTGGAAATCGTATCGTCGTGCATCTCGGAAGAAGCTCCGATTCCGATAATTCTCCATTTCAGTCACCGACAGTTACGAGCCTCACATCCTCGCCGCAGCCGGTGGTGATGGCAGTGCGAGCATCTGGTCCGTTGGCTATTGTTGGAGATCCGAGTATCGGCTCCTCAGTTACCGCCGGAGCCGATACCACCGTGGTGCGACTTTCGAGTGGAGGCGAGCTTCACGTTTGTCCGCGAACCACCGTTTCGTTAACCCCTTCGCAGAGCCGGCATAATTTAATGCTGAGCATGAATACCGGCGCGATGGAAGCGCACTTCGCCCTCGACGCATCTTCCGATTCTGTAATGACGCCGGACTTTCGTATTCTTTTGGCCGGTCCGGGAGAATTTCATTACGCCATCAGCGCCGACGTTCAGGGAAATACCTGCGTGCGCGCGCTGCCGGGCAATACNNGCGATTGTTTCTGAGTTGCTCGGGGATCGCACTTACCAGGTGAAACCGACCGATCAACTGGTGTTTCGATCGGGTCAACTCGATCGCGTCGACATGGCTGTGCCCCTGGAGTGCGGATGTCCGCCGCCGCGCCAACCTCCATCCCGGGCCGTGAACGTATCTCCGAAGCAAATTAAAGGGGCAGTGCGTGCGACGGAAGTTGCCCCTTCGACCCCTGAAGAAATCGCGCGCAATAAGAATGACGAAACTCCAGCCCCTAATCCGCTCGGGGCCTCTGCCGCGCCCAACGAGCTTCACGTGCAAGTCGAAGCGCCGTTTGTCTTTCACGCGCAGGGTCCGCCGCCCGCCCCTGTTGAGGATGTAAGCGCCCTTCCTTTCAGTTCGCGCGCCGGGACAGAATCGTCACTCGCCGCTTCGCTCCCTCCACCGGCAAACCCAGCCCCGCCACCGGACAGCAACCGAACTGCATCGGCCAAACAAACCTCGCCCCCCGGCTTCTTTAAAAAAGTTGGCGGATTTTTCGCAGCGCTGTTCCGTTGAGCTGCCAAGTGGGTGCCGATAACAGGCAAAGTTTTTTCTTACGCTCGCATCTAGTTTTCTTCGGACATTCTTGAAGCAATGTATTTCAGCGCACAAATCTCGCATCAGGGAGAATTTCATGAGAACACTAAGCGTTCTTATTTTGTCGACATTGTTACTGGCGGGTGCCGCATGGGCGCAGATTCCGACTGGCGGAAATGTTTTTTTTGGCTACTCCTACGATCGCACTCCCATCGCCAGCCATGACACCACAAGTTTCAATGGGTGGGACGCCTCGCTGGAAGGGAAATTCCTGCCGTGGATCGGATTAGTAGCCGACGTCGATGGCCATTATGGCAGCCATAATTTCAGCGGCACAAATGCCAACCTTACAGCGCACAACGCTCTATTCGGCCCCAGGCTTTCAGTCTCGGTCAGCCGTCTTCGTCCGTTCGCCGAGCTTCTTGTAGGCGTGGGACACATCAGCCGAAGCAACGGTATTTCCGACTCGAGCACATCGTTCGCAAACGCAGTCGGCGGAGGATTGGATTATCGAATCTTCGGACCTCTAACAGTTCGTGGGCAACTCGACTGGATCACCACCCGCTTCTATGGCGACACGCAGAATGGAGTGCGATTTTCCACGGGAATAGCGATTCATTTCTAGCGCTCTGTTAGCCTGCTCTCAACGGTTCGCGACCAGTTCTTAACTCGTTCCTAAAATGACGCGAGTTGCTTGTCTAACTCCGCAATCGATTGCTCCAACATCGTACGATGCCGAGGATTGGTTGCGGTTTCCAATTGTCGTTGAAGTCGTCCACGGGAAAGCAAGAGCCCTTCCTTTTTCCGGTTGCGCTTCTGCTCAGACGGAGAAATCGGAGCGCCAGAGCTCTTA
>PLBX01000429.1:0-146 GCA_003135495.1 Acidobacteriaceae bacterium
TCCCGAGGCGGGATTCCCATCGTGGAGGTCACGTTAACAGTGCTCGAAGCGCACAAAGTGATCTCCTACCTTGTACAGAATGCTCCCGAAGTGATTGTCGGCGCGGGAGGCGTTTCGGATGTAGAAACGGCGCGCCGCTGTTTGGA
>PLBX01000429.1:166-1286 GCA_003135495.1 Acidobacteriaceae bacterium
AGGGCGTGGAAGATGGGTCCCGACTTCGTCAAGGTTGTTCCCTGCGGACAAGTCGGCGGCGACAGTTACATCCGGGCCCTGAAGGCCATGTTCCCCAACGTGCCGTTGATTGCTGCCGGAGGTGTGAATCAACAGACTGCGTCCAAATTCATTCTAGCGGGCGCGGTTGCGCTTGGCATTGGCGCGGAACTGATCCCCAGGGAAGCGATCCGACTACGGCAGCNNGGACCGAATTGCCGAGCTGGCGCGTAGGTTCACAGGTTTTGTTAACAATGCTCGCGGCCGGTAACAGCTCGGTCAATTCGTTCGAAGGAGGTTTGCGATGGAAGCAGGACTAGACCATGGACTTTCGCGGGGCAACCAAACGAGGGGTGCAGAAGCCTCTTTGTTGGAAACTCTGTCACACGTCGAGCATGATCTGAACGACGTAATTGCCGCATTGGCCTTGCTCGGCGTCAAGCGCTGTTCCCAGTGCAAGCAATTCTTTCGCTCTTCCGAGCCTGGTACGCTTTTTGATTATGGCCAGTTCGTCTGTTACGAGTGCGTCTCGACGTGGTGGCCTAAACTGTCGGCACAGCTCAACGTCGTGGACCGCGAAAGAATTGAAGGGAAGCTCTCGTCTTGGCTGCGGAAATATCACCGGGCCGAAGTCGTCAAGGAAATTCCCGGCAAGGTGCCCGACACCACCAACGCCGAGTTCCAGATCGTAGCCAAATGCCTTGAGTGTTCTGGCTCGGGAAAGCTCATGGAGGGAGAGCGCTGCCGGTTTTGCAATGGACTTGGGACGGTGCGGATCGTGGTGCCCAAGTAGAGGCACCGCTGCCGACGCAAGTGCTGCAAGTATTCCTGTTTACAGCAACAAGAGTCTACTGAAGGCGAGCAGAAGCTAGCTTTTCTTCGAACTTTCTGCATGGCTGCCACGGAGAGCTTTGGCGCCCTTTTGATGTAGGCATGCCACGTGACCAAACCCTCAGCCATCACCCCAGCGGCAAACTGAAGTAAAAAACCGACCCGTGCCCCAACTGGCTGGTGACGCCGAGGTGGCCGCCGTGGGCTTCTACTATGGCTTTGCAGATCGCCAGTCCCATGCCCGTTCCGTGCACTTGCACGCGCTGGTTTC
>PLBX01000429.1:1328-4674 GCA_003135495.1 Acidobacteriaceae bacterium
TCGAGCAGGTGCACCAGGACTTCCTTGATGTGAGCGGAGTCCATGCGCGCGTTGGGAAGGCCGGCGGGAATTCTGACTTCCACGGGATGCTGGACCAGGAGTTGCTTCAGTTCGTCGAGCGCTTCTTCAACCGCGTTGCCGATGGGCGCGGATTCGAAGCGAAATTCCACTTTGTTGGCATCTAACTGAGCCATCTCGGCGGCTTCTCCGATCAGCCGGTTCAGCCGATCGCTTTCCTCGTTGATGATGGTCAGCAGTTCCTGTGTCTCCTCCGGCGAATGACTGGGGCTGCCGAGAAGCGAGGTTACCGACGCCTTGATGGCGGTGAGCGGCGTGCGAAACTCATGGGTGACCGAATCGAGCAGGACGGAGCGCAATTGCTCGCTTTCGCGGGCGGCCTCGGCGCGGCTGAGTTTTTCGACGGCGCCCGCGCGTTCGATGGAGATGGCCACCAGGCTGCCGATGGCCTCCAGTGTTTGCCGCGAAAGCATCGAACCGGCGACGCCCATGCAGCCCACCACGCGCATGCCCATGCGGAGCGGCATAAAGGCCAGTTGATGGGGAGTGTCGATTCGCGGTTCACCACGCAACCCGATCAATTGAAGATCGCGCGATTCCAATCCGTCGATGGTGGGGCCAGAGCGATAAACGTCGCTGCGGCTCGACAACGAAACCGCCGCCGACCGAATGCCGAAGGATTCAACGATGTAGCGGGGAATCAGGTTCAACAGCTCGGCTGGGTTGTCGCTCGAGAGCAGCAACTGGCTGAATGCGTAGAGGCGCTCCAGTTCCTGCCGGCGCTCGACGGCGGTGCTCGCCCCGCGCCGGGCGCGCTCTGACAGTTGGCTGGCAGTGACCGCGGTGACCAGGAAGGCGAAGAGTGCGATCCAGTTCTGCGGGTCGGCGATGGTAAAGGTGCCGATCGGAGGCAGGAAAAAATAATTGAACGCGAGGGTGGCAATCACCGACATGAAAACGGCTTGCCGCAAGCCCCAGAAAGCGGAGATCCCGAGGACGCCCAGCAGGAAAGCGAGTACGATCGTGGTCGGATTCAGATGGAGCCACCGGTAGCCGACGAGAGTAATTCCGGCTACCGACAGCGCCGCGATCAGGTATCTGGATCCGGATCTGGCTGCGGCGTTCACGAGCCGATTGTAACTGACTTCTTTAACTGACATCGACTGACTCTGACATCGACAAAGCCGGACATCTCAACGACAATAAGCGCGATGCCCAAGACCCCCGAGCAGTGGCTGGAGGAATGTTCGCCGGCGAAGAAGGGAGGCGTGCTCAAGCTCTTTCTTGGATATGCTCCCGGCGTGGGCAAGACCTACACCATGCTGACCGAGGCGATCCGGCGGCACAGCCGCGGCGAAGATGTGGTGATCGGAGTTGTCGAAACCCACGGCCGCAAAGCGGTGGCGGATCTGATCGCGAATCTGGAAGTTGTGCCGCGTAAGGCGATCGAGTACAAGGGCGCGCTCTTCGAAGAGATGGACGTGGACGCCATTCTCGTGCGCAAGCCTCGCGAAGTGCTGGTGGACGAACTGGCGCACACCAATATCGATGGCAGCAAACATCGCAAACGCTATGAAGATGTGCTGGAACTGCTGGACGCAGGCATCGACGTTCTTTCCACCATGAACATCCAGCATCTGGAGAGCGTGACGCCGACGGTCCAGGGAGTCACCGGGATCCAGGTGCGGGAAACCGTTTCCGACTGGGTACTGCAAAGAGTCAACGAAGTGGTGATGATCGACCTGACTCCGGAAGCGCTGCAGAACCGCATGCGGCGCGGCGACGTCTATCCGCAGGAACGCGTGGGGCGGGCGCTGGAAAACTTTTTCCGCGAGACGAACTTGATCGCTTTGCGCGAGCTGGCATTGCGCCAGGTGGCCCAGGTGGTGGATCAAAGCCTGGAACAGCACCGCGGAGAGGAGGAGAAAGATCGAGGAGCGGTTGCCATCCGCGAACGCATCGCGGTATGCATCAGCTCGAACTCGGCGGCGCAGTATCTGGTTGCGCGCGGCGCGCGCATGGCGCAGGCCATGAATGCCGAGCTCTTTGTTATCTATACCGACCTGGGGCAGGACTCGGGCGAAGCGAATCAGCGAACTTTGGCCGCGAACGTACGCTTCGCGAAAAACGTTGGGGCGTCGATCGTGCGGCTGAAGGGGAAGAGCGTGGCCGAGGCGGTCTCCGGATTCGTCAACGAGAAACACATCACGCGAGTTGTTTTCGGACGCTCTGCGACGCGGGGCTGGAAACGATATTTCTATCTTTCGGCGATCCATCAGTTTTTGCGCGACGCCCCGGCGGTGGACGTCCACATCGTGACGCAGGAACCCGGCTGATTGGCATGGAGCATAAACACATTCTCGTGGTGGACGATGAAACCCAGATCACGCGGGTGCTGCGGACTTCTCTTTCCAGCCACGGCTATGACATTCGCGTGGCCAACGACGGCGAGACTGCACTGGAGATCATGAAAGACTGGTCGCCGGATCTGGTCATCACCGATCTGGCAATGCCCAACATGGACGGACTGGAGTTGTGCCGGCGGCTGCGGACGAAGACGCAAATTCCGATCATCGTGCTCTCGGTGCGGGGCGAGGAGCGGACCAAGGTCAAGGCGCTGGATGCGGGCGCGGACGACTACGTGACCAAGCCGTTCGGTATGGAGGAGCTCCTGGCGCGCGTCCGCGCCAATCTTCGCCGCGCGCGGGAGGAAGCGTCGGAACTGGAGCCGATAGAAGCGGGCGACTTCAAGATTGATCGCGGAGCCCGTACCGTTTTTGTAAAGGACCGCGCGGTCCACCTCACTCCGAAGGAATTTGACTTGCTCGCGTATCTGGCCCGCCACGCTGGCAAAGTGGTAACACATCGCGCCTTGCTGGGCGCGGTCTGGGGTGGTGAGAGCACAGAACAGGTCGAATACCTGCGCGTGTTCGTTGCGCAACTCCGCAAGAAGCTTGAGCCCTCGCCAAATTCCCCTCGCTACATTGTGACCGATCCCTGGGTGGGGTATCGCTTCGAGCCCGGAGATTGAGTCCTTAGCCTGAAGCCGGCTGCTGGTTCTGCTTGGTCTCGGATACGGTGTGCTCCTCTGTTCTAATCTACGGCTGCGAGATCGCGGTGAAGCTCTCCAGCGCGGCCTGGCGAGCGCGCAACCCTCTCAGTTCCTCTTCGCCGAACTTTTTCGGCGCAGCCTGCCACGGTCCGCATTCCTTGCTCGACGAGTATTCGGCGGAACTCCGGATCGGGCGTCGAGGCGGCGATGTCATCGAGGGCTCGCAGCAACCGCAAGCTGACGGTCACGTCCGTCTTCGCATACATGCGGATCTGC
>PLBX01000212.1:0-18421 GCA_003135495.1 Acidobacteriaceae bacterium
TTTGTGAATCTGGTCGAGCAGATCCTGAGCTTTGGCTTGAGCGGCGGCTAGGGCTGCCTCGTTCTCCGCCGCGGTTGGAGGCTCAGGCTTGCCGTCGGCGCTGGCGGCGGGTTTGGCAGGGGGCTTTGGAGCGATCAGGATTTCGCTTAGTCGGACCTGCTCGGGCTGCTCCATCTCGGCGCGATGCTGATCATAGAATTTCTTCTCGTCGTCCTTATTCATGGACAGTTTCTGGCCCACTTCGTTGCCGATCACCTTCTGGGTAATGATCTGGTTGCGCAGGTTTTGTTTGAATTCGTCATACGAAGCGCCTTGTGCCTCGGCGGCCTTCTCCAATTCTTCCATGGTTCCGAGATTCATTTGTTTGCGCATCTCGTCGAGGCGCTTAATCAGCTCGGTGTCGCCGGTGATGCCCAAATCTTTGCCTTTTTGCAAGAGCAATTGCTGGTCGATAAGATCGCGCAAAACGTCGCGTTGCTTTTCGGCGAAGACGCGGTCGGCGCTGCCCGCTTCCTGCTGCTGGACTTCCTGCTTGAGTTGGTCGCGGCTGCGGACATATTCCGAGCGCGTAACGATCTCGTTGTTGACGCGGGCAATGATCTCTTCCACAACAGTATCGGCGGGCAAAAGGGCGGGTAACAACAATGCGTATGCAACAGCCAGGGCGTAGGCACTCTTCTTCATTGATTAGGGCTCTCTTTATTAGGGCNNGCTCTCTTTATTAGGGCTCTCTTTATTAGGGCTCTCTTGACTTTCTGAAACGACTTCTGGAAACCTGGGGTACAACGACCAACAATGTTTTCCTATTTTACGCCGGGCGCCGGGTGGAGGCCAAGAGAATGGGGCCTGCAATTTTGGTATTCCTGCGAGCGAGGATTAGGGCAGTGACGTCGTTGTGCTTTGGAACCGTGTGAATGAAGTCCTGCACATTGTCTAGGATTTTGTGGGAGAGCTCCGTGGCGGATAGGGGTGCCGCCTCGATGACCTTCTTGACGCCCTCCAAGCCGAATTCCGTATCTGTCGATTCCGCCTCAACGACTCCGCGGGAGACTACCACCATAGATGCGTTCGGCTTCATGCCCACGATGCGGGCGTCGGTCGGAGCCAGAGAGAATAAACCCAGCGGCAAACCGGTGGCTGGCAATTCTACGGTCCCATCATCATCATGCAGGAGGGCAGAGGTGTGCCCGGCGTTCACGTAGCATACCGTACCCAGTTCTTCGTTGTAGCAGCCGGCGAAAGCTGGGCAACTGCGGACGCCCTCGGCAGAGCGCATGATCTCCAGGTTGAGACGCCGCGAAAGTTCTACCATCGCTACCATCTCATTGACGTCGGCTTGGGCGAAAAGTTCTTCGGCTGCCGAGCGGAAACAAGCTTGGGTCGCCTCCAGGACGGCGCCGCTGGTTTCGCGCTTGCCCGCGACGTCAAGTAATCCGAAAATGAATCGGTTGGGGCCAACTCGGAGGAAATCATGAAGATCGCCTCCGGAACGCGAGCTGAAGAATGCAATAGCCAGCTCAGCTCCGTTAAGCGCGGGAGTATCTGCCTGAAGGATTTCAGAAGCTTCTTCTATTTCCGGACCGAGACCGAGTTTTGCGAGCAGGCCAGCCATTCACGCGCGAAAGTAACATAAATTTGAAGCCGGAGCAATGAGTGGAAGGTGGTAGCCAAAAAAGATCTGGTTTTGGGATGGCCGCAACGCGGGTTCGGACCGCGACTTCTCACTTGACTTCTGCCGGTGCAGGCTTATTCGCTATATTTTTCTTTGAGCCAATGCGTCATCTCGTCCTGAAATTGGTTGTAGCTGGAATGGGTGGTTGTTCTTAAAGCCGCTTCGCTGGAACTGCCCTGGGACAAAAGCTCGAGGATGCGCATGAACTCAGTCATGCCGTAGGCGTCGCGGATGTACTCAGCGGCGGCCAGGGATTCGGCGTAGGCCACGATCGCTTCTGGCGCCGAGAAGCTCATAAAACTGCCTTCGAGCATGTTGAAGGGGATCTCATTTCCCGTGGCGAAAAGCTGGGTCAATTGATGTCCGCTAGAGGCACTCGATTTACCCTCTTCCATTTCAGCGACGCCTTCATTCAGCCATGTAGGGCAGCGATTGGCGGACATTTCCGCCACGAAAGAATGGGTCAATTCGTGCTTAAGAACGCGGGCCAGCTGCGGCGTAACGCTGGTCACTCCGCTGATTGGAATGCGCAGCTTGCCGTCATTCAAAGCACCCGTCCATGACGGGGCCCTGGTCACATCGAAAAATGCCTGCTGGGTGTAGAGAATTACCGCGATGTTGTTGCGCGGAGCATAGCCGAGATCGCGCACCAGATCGTCGTATTGTGAATCGAGCGTGGCGAGGAGATCGCGGCGGAAGGTTTCAGAAGTATCTTTGCCCTCGAAGTGCAGGTTGAAGTGCCGGCTTTCGCGCTGCGAGAAGTCGGATTCGGCGTTCAACTCGCGCTCCGCCTTGGCCAGATACTCCTTCACGGTCGCGTCCGGACGGAGGCTCAGTGATTTTTTCCAGGAGCGAATTGCCTCGGGAGTATGATCGGTGGCGAATTGCACGTACCCGAGCATGGCGTAGGCATCGGGCGAATCGGGGGCGACGCTGACAGCATGTAGCGCGAAGGGTAGCGCCTCGGCAGCGTGTCCGGTGCGCAGAAGAGTGGCAGCGTAGTAGATGAGGAGGGTGGAATTGTCCGGCTGGTAGCGGAGCGCGGACTCATAATAGTGCTTGGCTACAGGAAAGTTGCCCTGATCGGATTCTTGCCTGCCGGCGAGAAAATATGCGGTAGCCGCGATTTCAGGATTTGACGCCTGGGACAAGCTGGCGAGGGCATCGGCATCAACTGCGCCGTTGCGAATCACTTTCAGGGCTACATCGGCTTCATGATCAAAGGACGGGGCCACAGGGATGATGTCGGGGGCATCGGAGCCTGAACTTCCGGCGCGAGCAGGCCTAACGCCTCCAGAATCAATATGGTCTACCGATGATCTTGGGATCGCGTAGGAGTCTTCGCCAAGGTCATATTCAACGCGGTCTTTGCTTACGCGGACTTCATCAGCCCAGATGGAACGTCCGTTCTTGAGATGGATCACGTCGGCGGCCGCGGGAAGCGCTGGCAGCAGCACTAGTATGAGGACGAGGGCTCGCACTCGGCTGATTTTAGCAATGGCACGGATGGACGGTAAGGTGACCAAGGTGCTGGAACAGCGGCGGGAAAGGCTGACTTCGAGCAGGTTGCGGGGGCCAATGCCCGCTTTTCCCCGGAGCATTTGGGTGATCTTGTGGCTTCTGGTAGCCGCTGCCAGCGCGGTGGCAGTTGAGGCCGATCCGTCTTGCCCGCCAACCACCAGTGGGCTTTACTCTCGCATCCGTTCGGTAGGCCTTGATTCGCAGCGCGTATACCGGATTCGCGAGGGCTCCATTGATCGTCCCAACCTGAATCTGGATTTCGAAGACGGAACAGTAGCTTTTACCGAGGATATTTGCGGACGCATTACGGGTGCCTTTTTCGAAGGCGAAGGCGAAATCCGGCTTCGCCCGCCGAACCGGATGGAACGGGGGTCGCTTGCTTTGTTTACTGGGATGGCGATGCTGGAGGAGCAGTTCTCGTCGGCGTATTTACGTTTTAACGACGAAACCGCCGCGGCAGTGAAGCCCTATCTTTTACCCCTATCGGACGGCGCGGAATTTACAAAAGAGCGGAATGGTCTGGCCAGGCAACTGGCGGAGTTTGACGCGTTGCGCCTGCTTCTCGACTTCAGCCATTTTCTGCCTTCTCCCATCGCCAGCGATTCGGCACAGAAATTTGCATCCCTGTTGCACGCGCACCTGATGGGCAAAAAGTTGGGCGCATTCGAGGTTGTCTGGGATGCGGCGGCAGAGGAATCGGTTTGGGCAGGCCAGCCGCGGGTAAAGGATGGCGTTCTTTTCTTCGATATGTGGACTTCATTTTCTGCTGGCCCTGTGGGTGTAGCGCCGCCGCGACGATCGTCCACGGACGCTTTTATTACGGACTTCAAAATCAAGGCCGCGGTGCAGCCTCCGACCATGCTGCGAGCGACAACTGAACTGAATGTGCACGTTCGGGATCAGGGAAGAAGAACGCTCCTCTTTGAACTGTCGCGATATTTGAAGGTGGATTCTGTGCAGGGCGACGGCCGAGCGCTGGACTTTGTTCAGAACCCGGCGATTGAAGGAACGCAACAACAGCGCAGGGGGGACGATCTGGTGGCGGTGGTGTTTCCCGCTCGCTTGCCGCCGGGGGACGTCAAACTCCGATTCAGCTATGCGGGAGAGGTGCTATCGGAGGCAGGGAACGGCTTGTTGTATGTGGGCGAGCGTGGCATGTGGTATCCAAATTTCGGTCTAAAGCCGGCGCAGTTCGACCTTGAGTTTCACTTTCCGGCAAACTGGACGCTGGTTGCGACAGGAAAGCGAGTCTCATCTGCGGGCGCTGCGGCGGCAGATACGAATACCGATATCAACGCCACGGCGGTTTCTGAAAATGTTTCGCATTGGGCTTCAGAAGGTGCGATTCCGGTGGCTGGCTTTAATCTGGGCAAGTATATTCGCGCCGAAGCGAAGGCGGGCAATATCCTGGTTGAGGCTTACGGCACACGAGTCGTCGAGAAGTCGTTTCCCAAAGGGCAGGCCGTTATAGTTGAGCCCTTTCCCGACCCTCAGCGGCGACCCAGGTCGCGATCGGCCGCACCTGTAGTCATCATCCCGCCCCCGCCGTCCCCGGCTCGCGATGCGCAGGCCGTGGCGGACAGGGCCGCGAAGGCGATTGCGACGTTCTCGCGCTGGTTTGGAGCATATCCGTACCACTCGCTTGCGCTGACGCAGATGCCCGGCGAATTCAGCCAAGGGTGGCCGAGTCTCGTATTTCTGTCGAGTTTTGCTTTTCTTAGTCCGCGAGAGCAAATCGATCTACGCCTCGACTCGCTGACGCGCGCGCTGGATAACCAAGTGCTGGTCCACGAAACGGCGCATCAGTGGTGGGGAGATCTGGTGCTGTGGAGGAGTTACCGCGATCAGTGGATGGCGGAAGGCCTGTCGAATTACGCGTCCTTGTTAATGCTGGAGCAGCAGGATCCAGCGCAATTTCAGCAAGCGATGGAGAAGTACCGGCGCGATCTGTTGAGCTCGAATAAAGATGGAGAACGGCTGCGCGACGCGGGGCCGGTGACGCTTGGGCAGCGCTTGCAGTCGTCGCATTTTCCGGGCGGATACGAGGCGATCAGCTATGAAAGAGGAACGTGGCTATTTCATATGCTGCGTTGCATGCTGCGCGATTCGGATCCTCGGCAGTCACGCTCCAGCGAGTTGCGTTCCGGCGAATCGGGAACAGCGAAGCATTCGCGAAACGAACGCCGGGAAATAAATGCGGAAGAGCCGTTTTTTCGCGCGCTGCGCAAGGTTCGGGAGCGTTATGCGGGGAAGAGCATCAGCACGCAGGAATTGCTGGGTGTTTTCGAAGAGGAGCTTCCTCGCCCACTTTGGTACGAAAAGCGTCCCAAATTAGACTGGTTTCTGGAAGGGTGGATCAATGGCACAGCGATTCCGGAGCTCGAAGTGCGAGACATTAAGTTCACGGAAAAAAATAATGTGACGACGGTTACAGGCGTGATCGTACAAAAGGGCGCGCCCGAAGACTTAGTGACGGCAGTTCCGGTATACGGAATGAGACAAAAGGGGACACTGATTTTTCTGGGCGAAGTGCTTGCGGATGGCGCGGAGACCTCGTTTCGCCTGACCGCGCCGAGCGAAGTGCACAAGGTGGTGCTCGATCCGAACCAGACCATTCTGAGTGCTTCGAGGTGAATTGCGGGGGCGTTTTTAAAATAATTGGGGACAGGTTCGATGCGGAGGAGATGTTTGAATCCACCTTGCGATGGGATAGGGCTATGCGATTGCTGAGGGCAATTGCATCAGGAAAGAAAATTGGTGGAGAAGTGACTTTCCAAAGAAATTTCCAGGCAGGCGATGGAATTGTACGCACGATTCTTTTGGTTGAGGATGAACCTTTTGTGAGAGAGGCGACTTGCAGCATACTGGAACATGCGGGTTTCGCGGTGCTGACCGCGGAGGACGCAACGCAGGCGTTTAAAGTGTATGAAGAGCGGACCCGCACAATAGATATGGTAATGACAGACATGATCCTGCCGGGAATGACCGGGCAGCAACTCGGTCGAGATCTGCGGAAACATTCACCGGAGCTTGCGGTATTGATGACCTCTGGATACAGCAATGTGGAATTCGAGGCGGAAGAACCAGCTTCGCAGACGTATTTTCTGGCAAAGCCCTATTCGCGGCGAACGCTGCTCGAAAAGATTGAGAAGATCTTGACGTCTAAAAAACTCAGATCAAGGCCGGCGACGCAGGCGGGCTAGTTTGAATGTTTGCAAAGTCGCGGCTGAGATGATTCGGTCATCGTTATTAGGCGCGCGGTATTCCATATACAGTGCAACTAGTCCGATGCTGACCCAGAGTGTGCCCGCCTCGCGAAATATCGCTCGCATTCCTAGCGCACCGTCCGTGCCCATCCCGGTAAGACTATGAGCCAGTCTTGAGTGTTGTGACGCTTCGCTGCTTTCGCTATTTATTGGCGGGCTTACTTCCTGCCTGACGCCGGGATGTTTATAATCCGCGGTTCCATCTATAATTTGCGTTCGATGGCGTAAGCCGCGAAGCTGAATGCGAGCGGCCTGTTAGATTTCCCTCACAAAATTTCCCGGATTTATTTTTGAGAATAAGAATCAACTTTGAACAAATGTAACAAGGAGCAGGAATGAAGCTAGAAGGGCGAGTCGCGCTAGTGACGGGAGCGTCGCAGGGGATCGGACATGCCTGCGCGCTGGCGCTGGCGCGGCAGGGAGCGACGGTTGCGGTGGCGGCACGCAATCAGCAAAAGCTGGATGCTCTGGTGGCGGAGATTAACGGCGCTGGGGGCAAAGCGGGAGCCTTCGTCATCGACGTCGGGGACGAGGAACAGGTCAAGGCCGGCATCAAGTCGGTGATCGCAGAGTTTAGCAAGGTGGATATTTTGATTAACAACGCCGGGATCACTCGCGATCAACTGGTCATGCGCATGAAGCGCACCGATTGGGACAGCGTTCTCAACACGAATCTGACGTCAGCGTATCTTTGCATCCAGCAGGTGATATCGTCGATGCTCAAACAGCGCTGGGGACGCATCATCAACATCACCAGCGTCTTCGGCCAGATGGGCCAGGCCGGACAGGCGAACTACGCCGCCTCCAAAGCCGGACTGATCGGCCTCACCATGGCNNATGACAGCGGGCCTGAGCGAGGAGTTCAAGCAGACGGCGGTGAAGACGATTCCGCTCGGACGAGTTGGCTCGCCAGATGATGTGGCCAGCGCGGTGTATTTTTTGGCCTCGGAGGAAGCGTCCTACATCACCGGACATGTGCTGAACGTTAATGGCGGATTGCTGATGGGATGAGAACCAATTCACGGAGTCAGATCCGTAACGCGAGTAAATCATGATGCGCAACATCCTGCGAGCGGTGGTCGAAGTCGCGTTCATCGTCTTTCTCTTNNTGATGGGAGAATTTGAGCGCTCAGGCTCGGGACCAAGACATGGACTGGCGTGGGCCATGGAAGACATATTTACCGCCAGCAATTTTGCAATTGCAATGATTGCCGCGTTTCTCGGTTACATCTTTTTTGAATTTTTGCGTAAGAAATTGTAGTTACAGCGCTGGACGTTACAGCGCTGGACNNCGCAGCGGCGAGCTTGATAGCAACACTCCGCAGACGCCGGGCATGACGCGGGCAGAAGCCATCTCCCATGCGAGTGCCGGAGCTCAAAAACTTTGGGCCGGAACTGTCGTTGTTCATCCAAATGCAAAGACCGGGCCGCATCATCACGGCGAACTGGAGACCGTCATATATATCGTGCGGGGCCGAGCTCGATTTCGCTGGGGCAATAATTTGGAATTTGTCGACGAAGCGGGCCCCGGCGATTTTGTTTTCGTTCCCCCCTACGTTCCCCACCAGGAATTGAACGCGCGCAGAGACCAGCCTGTGGAGGCAGTAATCGTCCGCAGCGGGCAGGATCCGGTGGTGATTAATCTGGACATCCCGAGTCCTGAGGACGATGCCGCTAGCAGCGGAGTTGAAGATGATCCGTTTCACTCCGCGGCGAGAAAAAGTTGATGCTTAGGCTCGCGGCGCGCGGAATCCCACTTTCCGGCAAGGGCTATAGACGGATATTCGTGACCAGGCTTCGCTGGTTTAGTCCAACGCCTAAGTGCCCGGACGAATGCGTCCGGAGCTACGTGATGGCGTAAAATCATCTCCACTGGAGGCTACTTGAGTTCGCTGTTGCCGATTTTTCCGCTCGAATTGGTGCTGCTGCCGGGGGTTCCGTTGCCGCTGCACATATTCGAACCTCGGTACAAAGAGATGATCGCGGAATGCCTGGAGCAAAAAAAGCCTTTCGGCATCGTGCGCGCGTCGTCGGACGGGGTCGCGGGTATTGGCTGTACCGCTGAAATCATGTCGATTACCAAGAAATATGACGACGGCCGAATGGACATTTTGACTCGCGGGGCCGAGCGTTTTGAGGTGATCCAGGTCAATCATGAGAGATCATTCTTGCGAGCAGAAATTTCGGTGGTCGAAGATGAATCGGATAAGCCCTCCACAGAGATGGTGACGATGGCCGTGCGCTTGCACGCGGAGATTGCGAAGTTGGCGGGAGAAGAACCTTCGGGACCCGAGGACGGTGCGGGTAATCTTTCGTTCTTGCTTGCGGGATCGTTGCCGCTTGATCTCGACTTCAAGCAGAGTTTGCTGGCTACGCTTTCCGAAGCAAAACGCCTGGCAGCTGTGGTCAAGTATCTCGAAGCGGTTTTGCCGGGGCTGCGACGGGCGGCTAAAGCGCGCTGGAACTAATCGCTTTTTGGTGACGAGACGTGTCTGCCGCGACGGATCGCGATCTGCGCGGTTTATCTCATCTTTTCCGTCTCGTGTCATTCTGTTCGAACATTATCTGTTCAGATGAAAGTATCTTTTTCTCCGCTCCGCTCATCTGAAAAAGTAACGAACGATACGGCGGTATAATTCGCACAAGGCTTTTTCTTTTTGGGGGTTCCCACCATGAGTTTTTCCCGGACTCTCGGCGAACTGCGCCGAAGTCCCTTCACTGAACAGCGATTGGGCGCGCGGCGGGTCAAAGATGAGCTGCGCGAGAATTTGATGGCGCGGCTGCGCGACGGCGGACCGATATTTCCGGGCATCGTGGGATATGACGATACGGTGGTGCCGCAGATCGTGAACGCGATTCTTTCGCGACACAATTTTATTCTTCTGGGATTGCGAGGGCAGGCGAAAAGCCGCATCCTGCGGGCGCTTACGGCGTTGCTTGATCCGCAGATGCCTTACATTGCGGGCTGCGAAATTCACGACAATCCTTATGCTCCGATTTGCCGGCGATGCCGCGAACTGGTGGCAAAAGACGGGGACGCTACGTCGATTGCCTGGCTGACTCCAGAGCACCGGTATGTCGAGAAACTGGCCACTCCGGATGTCACG
Source organism: Acidobacteriaceae bacterium (assembly GCA_003135495.1). Classification (GTDB taxonomy): domain Bacteria; phylum Acidobacteriota; class Terriglobia; order Terriglobales; family Acidobacteriaceae; genus Acidiflorens. The sequence goes on from PLBX01000212.1 coordinate 9,567, forward strand.
ATCGCGGATTTGATTGGCGATATTGATCCGATTAAGGCGGCGCGCGGCGGGCACGAGTTATCGAGCGAGTTCACCGTGCATTATGGATTGCTGCCGCGGGCAAATCGCGGAATTTTCGCGATCAACGAATTGCCTGATCTTGCGGGAAAAATCCAGGTTGGACTTTTCAACATCATGCAGGAAGGCGACGTGCAGATTAAGGGGTATCCGATTCGGCTGCAGTTGGATGTCACGATTGTGTTCAGCGCGAATCCTGAGGATTATACGGCGCGCGGGAAGATTATTACGCCGCTCAAAGACCGCATTGGATCGGAGATTCGGACGCATTATCCGGCGACGGTGGAAGAAGGAATCGAGATCACGGCGCAGGAGGCGTGGATTGATCGTGAGATCAAACACGGCGCCGAGCGCAACGGTGCGGGGCTGCGGATTCCGAAATATATCAATGAGGTGATTGAACGGATTGCATTCGCTGCGCGCGACGACAAGAAAATCGATAAGCGGTCGGGCGTGAGCCAGCGGCTGCCAATTTCGGCGATCGAGAACGTGGTGTCGAATGCGGAGCGGCGCGCGCTGACGCATCAGGAGAAGTTGGTGGTGCCGCGCATCAGTGATATCTACGCCGCTCTTCCGGCCATCACGGGCAAACTCGAACTTGAATATGAGGGCGAGATGAAGGGCGCGGATCATGTAAGTCGCGAACTGATTCGCACCGCAGTTGCGAAGTCGTTTGATACTTATTTGCAAAGCGTCAACATGAGTCAGGTAGTGCAGTGGTTTGATTTGGGGGGAGAGATTCAGCTCAGCGATAATGCCGCTGCGCTCGAAGTGCTGGAGGGATTGACTCAAATTCAAGGCTTGATGGAGAAACTTGGCAAGCTGAACGTTGGTCCGAAAGACAGTCCCGAAGTGCAAGTTTCGGCGGCCGAGTTCGTTCTAGAAGGATTGCACGCGCACAAGAAAATCGGACGCAACGAAGAGCGCATATTTACCGCGGGAGAGAAGCCGGTGAAAAAACAAGAGCGCGTGTATGAACCGGAGGAGCCGGGATTTGGGCGGAAACGCGGGTTCAACTAAATCGTTGGCAGCTCGCGCACGCGCTGTGAAATATTTTCCGCACAACGCAACGGGGGAAAAGAATGCTTATGGCTCTAAGTCGTCGTGAACAATGGCGCCCAATTCTAGACGCCGAGCTTAAGCGGTGGAGCACGAAATCGTGTGACCAGCTCGCGATCGAACTGACGGAGGAGCGGGTTTATGAGGTCGAATTCGAGGGTAAGAATCACCAAGTCGAAGTGACGCTCCTAGAAAACACCGACAAGTACCTTCACGTCGGAGTAGCCGTGGACGACGGTAGTGTCCCGGCGTCGTTGTACCCATTAAGTTCCAGTTTCATTCGCGAGAGATCCACAGAGATACAGGCGAATAGCAAACGGCAAGCAGACGACTAACGACGACCAGCGGACGACGAACGACGAACGACCATTCTTATGAAACGCATCCGCTACTCAAAATACGTTCCCGACGCCGCTGGCGATATGAGCATGGAAGACCTGCTCGGCGCTCTCTCTGACTATTTTCTACAGAGCGGTTTCAACGATAATTTCTGGTACGAATTGCCGGAGGGCGAGCAGACGCTTGACGAATTGAAGCGCGCGCTGGAGCAAGCACTGCTCAATGGCGAGATGTTTGACGAAGAGATGCGCGATCGCATGCAGCAGATGCAGATGGAGGGCCAGCTTGAGGAGTTGATCGAGAAGCTGATCGAGCGCATGCAGCAGGAGGATTATATCTCCATCGATCAGCCGCATGATCCGTCGAAGCGGTCGAGCGTTGGCGGCCAAGTTGGAGAAGCACAGCAGCAGGCGAAGTTTGAAATCACGGACAAGAGCCTCGATTTTCTGGGATTCAAGGCGCTGCGCGATTTGCTCGGCTCACTCGGCAAATCGAGTTTTGGGCGCCATGACACACGCGACATGGCGACTGGCATTGAAGCGAGCGGGGCTTCGAAGCAATATGAATTTGGCGATACGTTGAACCTCGATATTACGGCGACACTTTCATCGGCCATACAGCGCGAGGGGCTGGGGCTTCCGCTCAATCTCGAATACAACGATTTGCAGGTGCATCAATGCGAGTACCAGTCTTCGTGCGCGACGGTGCTGATGCTGGATTGTTCGCACTCGATGATTCTGTATGGGGAAGACCGGTTCACTCCGGCAAAGAAAGTTGCGATGGCGCTGTCGCAGTTGATTCGAACACAGTATCCGGGAGACTCGTTGTCGCTGGTTTTGTTTCACGATTCGGCGGAAGAAGTGCCGCTCTCGCAACTGGCGCGGGTGAAAGTTGGTCCTTATTACACGAATACGCGCGAGGGATTGCGGATGGCGCAGCGTATTCTGCAGCGCCAGCGCAAGGACATGAAGCAGATCGTTATGATCACGGATGGCAAACCTTCGGCGCTAACGCTTGAAGATGGACGGATCTACAAGAATGCGTTTGGGCTTGACCCTCTGGTCGTGAGCCAGACTCTGGAAGAAGTTTCCAAGTGCAAACGCGCTGGGGTTCTCATTAACACGTTTATGCTTGCGTCTGATTATGGGCTGGTGCAGTTCGTCCAGAAGGTGACGCAGATGTGCCGCGGGAAGGCTTATTTCACTACGCCTTACACGCTGGGGCAATATTTGCTGATGGATTATATGTCGAGAAAGACGAAGACGATTCACTGATAGGTCATACGAAGTTACGTTAGGCCGGGCGGGGACGCCCGGCTCTCCACCTCCAAATCGGGATCGCCAAATCAGATTACAGAAGTAATGACATCTGTGTTAAGTGGGATCAGGCTCGGTGTAAGATCGCTGCAGAATCTTCAGTGGAGATGATATGAAACGAATCAGCGCCGTTTTATTACTCTTGGCTTTGACGGTTGTGGGATCGCTGCCGCTGCAGGCCCAACGCATCAGTCCGCAAGAGAATGCGCGTCAGTCGCAGAGGGCGGCGAAGTCTCAACAGAAGATGTTGAAGCATGCAAATAAGAAGCAGCGGAAGGCTGCGAAGAAATATGAAAAGGTGCAGCGCAAACAGATGAAAAAAGCCAACAAGACTAACAGGAAGAATATGCAGTCTGTTCGGCGATAACTGAATTACTGCGATGTTCCAAGCAACACCTCTCGTTTATCCCTGTTCACATCTAATTGTAGATATTTCATCAGGCGAGCGCTAAGTCCGTGTTGGACGGGCGAGGACGCCCGTCGCTCCATTCCAAGAATTATCTTCCCGTGGCTAATCTTGTTGCCAGGCGATGGGGCAAATTCGCGGCCAGGATTTTCTCCTGGGCCACACGAAGGTTATAAGGCACGCGATAGTAGGTGACGATCCAGGCTTCGCTGTCGAACATGGCGAAGGCCGCGCGCCAGTCACCATCGCGGGGTTGGCCTACCGAGCCGGGATTAATAAGATAGCGGCGATCTTTTTTTAGAGGCCAATCGGAAGACTCAGGCTGGCCGACCGTGCGATATCCCGGACGATAAGCCTCGCTGATTTGACCAGAAAGAACGAATCCCCCCTGCAGATGCGTGTGTCCGAAGAAGGTGATGGGCACGGGATTGGTGATGAGGGGCGCTATCGCGTCGCTAACGCTGACCATGTACTCGTCCTCATCGAGGGAGGAGCCGTGGACGAACTGAAGGTCGGGCAATTCGTCGAGGTGAATGGGGCCTTGGGGAAGAGAGCGAAGCCATTCGAGATTTATCGGAGTGAGTTGTTCACGCGTCCATAGGGTAGCGAGGCCAGCGGCGGGATTGAAATCTTCGACATTCATCAGGCCGCAAACGGCCTTGTCGTGATTGCCGCGCACGAATACGCTTCCGATGGACTGGGCGCGGGAGATGACTTCGTTGGGATTGCCGCCGTAACCCACAGTGTCGCCGAGATTGACGACGAGATCATGAGCGGGAGCAGCAGCGAGACAGGCGTCGAGCGCTTCGAGATTGCTATGAATGTCGCTGAGGAAAAGGATACGCACGGCAAAGTGAGGATTATAGCGTTATAGGCGGGAAAAGGACGAGGCGGGTAGTTCTCAGTTCCTAGTTCCCAGTTCTCAGTGGAAATGGATCTAATCCGGAAGTCATAACTACCCACTAATTTTCCGCCGCGGCGAAGGAGACGGGGCAAGCCCCGTCTCTACGGAGGGACGGGTTTCCGGGATTGCTAATCAACCTCGGGGAGGATTTATTACGGGGCAGCGGGCATAATGACCGGCGCCGACTTCGACGAGCGGAGGAAGCGCTGCGGCGCAAGGTGGAATGCGGTGCGGACAGCGCGGTTCGAAGGGGCATCCTGCGGGCAGTTGAGCAATGGAAGGGACGGTGCCTTCGATGGTCGCGAGCGGTAGCTGGCGGTCGGTCGCCAAAGTTGGTATAGCGCGCAACAGGCCTTGTGTGTAAGGGTGCGCGGAAGCGCGGAAGATGTCTGCCTTGTCGCCGAGTTCGACGAGGTTTCCGGCGTACATGACGGCAACGCGATCGGCGACGTGCGAGATGACGGCGAGATCGTGCGAGATGAAGAGCATTGCTAATCCAAATTTTTGGCGTAGTTCATTCAGCAGATCGAGGATTTGCTGCTGGATGGTGACGTCAAGCGCCGTGGTGGGTTCGTCCGCNNTCGGCTCGTCGGCGATGAGCAACTGCGGACGGTTGACGATGGCCATGGCGATCATGACGCGCTGGCGCATGCCTCCGGAAAGCTGGTGCGGATAGCTGCGGGCACGCTGTTCGGGCTCGGCGATAGCGACATCGCGCATGCCTTCGACGGCACGACGCCATGCTTCTTCTTTCGAAACGCGGTGGTGAGCGCGCACGGCTTCGGCGATTTGCTCGCCTACGCGCATTACAGGGTTGAGCGCCGTCATGGGTTCCTGAAAAATCATGGCCATGCGCGATCCGCGAAGCTGGCGTAGTTGATCGGCGGGGAGCGTCGTGAGGTGCGTCGGCGAGGCGTCGCCGTTTTGAAATGTAATTTCGCCACTCACCCGGGCGGCCGGTGGCAGCAGGCCCATGATGGCGAGCGAGGTAATCGATTTTCCGGAGCCGGATTCGCCGACTAAACCGAGAACTTCGCCGGGAGCGATGGAGAAAGAAAGGCTGCGGACAGCCACAACGTGCGCATTCGGCATTGACGCCGGCTGCCCAGCAGGCGCGATCGCGCGGCCGCCGCGAGGTTGAGGGAACTCGATGTTCAGATCGCGGACGTCGAGCAGCGGGCGCACGAAGAGTATGGTATCAGCGCGCGGTTACTTTTTTGGCCGCGATTCCGGCGGCACCATTCCTGCCACGCGATAGTAGACGACCAGCTGGCCGTAGTGTTCGCCAGAATGCTCGAGAAGTCCCCACCCCATGTCAGAAACGCGCGTTTGCTGGTTGGCAAACACATCGACGATCAGATCGTTCATTCCCTTGTCGCCCTTCTGCTTGATCGCCGCCGCGCCGTCGGCAAAGGCTTTCTTTACGAACTCGACCACGGCGGCTTTCGTTTTGTACCGATCGCGCTTGGGGTCTTCTTCGCCTGGCAGTTTGACTCCCATCACAGGATTGGTGAAAAAATAGTTGGCGTTGGCGGCGTGCAAGAGTTGTTCGGCAAAAGTTCGCTCTGCCGGGACGGGCTTGAAATCGTACTTGTCTTCGGGAAAATCCTCCGCCATCGCAATGAGCTTTCGGCCCACATCGTTCCAGCCATCGAGCAAAGCCTGCGACGGTCCGCCGGCTGGCTTCGGAGGCGAAGGTTTTTTCATCGTATCCTGCGCGGCGGCGAGACATCCGATCATCACTATTGTTAAAAGTGTGCCTACGATTCGCATTTTCATTATGCAATCCTCCAAGGGAGATTTTTTGGGCGTAGAGAGCTTAACAGTAGAAAAGACGGCGCACCAACCGCGGGACTAATTTTTCCGGGTCGATTCTGCTATGGTGCGAAAACCAGTCGTTAATCCGATTGCTGATGGCGGAGATTGCGAATGACATGGACTGAATGCTGGATGGTGCGTCTTCGGGTTATTCCCCGCCCGTTTTCTGTAATCGTCCGTCGATATGTTTTTGCTCGGGTTGTTCTTTTGCTAGTCGCAATCCTTGCAGTCGGAGTAGTGTCGCATGCGTCTGCTCCAGATCAAGATGCGGCGGCGCGCGATCAGGTAATGGCCCTCGAAAAAGCCTGGAATCAAGCCTACAAAGCGGGCGATACGAAGGCGTTGTCTTCTATTCTCGATAATTCGCTTGTGCTAGTGGAAGATGACGGGTCCTTGAAAACTAAAGCCGAGTTTCTTGCCAGTGTTAAAACCTCGAGCGGCAATCAGGAGCAGGTTGCACCCGAGTCTCTAAGTGTCCGTGTCTTCGGTCTTCGGGAATACCGCCATTGCGATTGGTGTGATCGCAGTGAAGGAAACTAAGGGGGGCAAGTCGGTGACCCACCGAGAACGTTTCATCGATACCTGGATTAATAGAGACGGTAATTGGATCTGCATCGCGACAAATGCCACGCCTATGCTGCATTGAAGCGCAGGGGAGACCAGCCTGCAAATTAAACTGTCGCCGGGCTGTTGGACCATCACTAACGTATAATCATCCTTTAGCACCCTACCCCCTCGAAATTGCCTTACCCAAGTCCCCAAGCTATCCTGCTTGGGGAGTGAGTTCTCCGAAAATTTACCCCTTTATGGCCCGAGATTTAAAGGAGCCTTCATTGAGTTCCAATCGCAAAAGCTCGAGCGCGTCATCCAATCGTTCATCGCCAATCATTGGCAGCGGCGACATGGCCGATCTGACTCGCGCATTCCATTGGAAGGGAACGGTACTGGGCGCGGCTGAAACCTGGCCTGACACGTTGCTGACGACGGTCAATCTCCTTTTGGCTTCGCGCCATCCCATGTTTCTATGGTGGGGACGTGACCTGATCCAGTTCTACAACGATGGATACCGGCCTAGGCAGTCTGTAGCGCTTTCTGAGCGTACTTCAGCGGAGTAAGGTCAGTAACGAACGCCGCAACTTCTGGATCGCCACCCGCAGAATCGATGGCCGCTGCTCCTAAAAGGACCGGTATCCTGCGTCCATCCTTCGCAACGAATACCTTCTCATACACGTCGCAGCGGCCCGCGCTCCGAAGCTGCTCAACCGCGCGAGCATCGAGGTGAGCATACTCGGGCGGAGTGAGCTTGTCCCAACGCACTTTCCCTGCCGCCACATCCGCCTCTGAATAGCCTAACGTTTTAAGAAGAGCGGGATTCACATAGCGCAGTTGTCCGCGCAGGTCTCCAATAACTGTGCCGAACGGATTCGCCTCCGAATGAAGAGCTGGAGAAAAAAGTAGTGGAGCGCACGACTGAACTTCAGTCTGAGATTTTGGATCGCAAGCGCGCGGAAATCAGCCTGCGTGAACTTACCGGGCGGCTGTTGCGCGCGCAAGATGAGGAGCGCCGCCATCTGGCCCGCGAATTACACGACCACGCGGGTCAGACGCTTGTAGCCATGGCTCTGAATCTGGAAGCATTGCTGCAGGATGGCGATCACGCGCCCAGGTCGATTCGAATAATAAAGGAGGTACAGAAACTCTCCGACGACTTGTCGAAAGAAATCCGAACGCTATCCTACTTGCTGCATCCGCCACTTCTCGATGAAGTGGGGCTGACGTCGGCCCTGCGATTTTATGTGGAAGGTTTTTCGAAGCGGAGCAAAATCGAGGTCGATCTGGAGTTGCCGGAAGATGCAAGCAGGCTTTCAAAAGCCCAGGAGTTGATCGTATTCAGAGTGGTGCAGGAGAGTTTGACCAACGTTCACCGCCATTCCGGCAGTCAATGGGCGAAGATTCAGCTCTCCCAATCGTCCAGCATGGTGAAGATCGAAATCGTCGATAAAGGCAAGGGAATTTCCTCGGAGGAGCCGCGCGTCCTCGCGACGATGGGCGTCGGAGTGCGAGGCATGGAAGAAAGAGTACGCCAGTTCGGAGGTAGTTTTCAAATCGAGTCCGGCACGGCTGGAACAAGAGTCAGCGCGACGATTCCACTAATCCCTAAGTAACGATCTAAGAGCAGCGGATGGAGTAGCGATCTAAGCTGCCTTGGAATTATTATTGGAAATACCTGCCCGGATTACTTCTCGACTTTGCTCTTCGATTCGCGCGTATGTTTGAACGTCCTGCGCAAAAGGCAGATTCCCGCGCGGCTGAGCAACACCTTGAATAAATTTGAGTTGCGAGTACCGGCCTGTATAGGGGCCAGCGTGAAGCGAGCCTCGAGGGTGTCATCCCGATTGGCGGCGTTTGAGTTTTCCAGAGTGATCACTATTGAACAGATTACAAGGGCTTCGCGAGTTAGTGTTTTTAAGGCAAAGAGTAGAGCTGGCGCCGACCGCAATGCCAAATTGCCTGCCCACCAGATTGGTCGGCTCGTGAATATCGCGACAATGCCTCGGTTACGATGCCGGAACTCTGAGTACAAAAGGATAATGGCGTGAAAAAACATGGCTTAGCCGTAGAGGTTGCAGTCCGTCCGCGGAATGCGCGACACGAAAATATTTGTTGGGCGAGAGCTATCATGGACGCGATCCCCGTGGCGGTCCTGTTCGGAGTGCTCCTGGTTGCCGGCAGTGCTCAAGCGGGCGACGTGAACGGGAAGGTATCCGCGGTGGGATTGAAGTCAGCTGGAAACATTGCGGTCTACATTGACGTCATTCCGGGCAAGAAATTTACTTCACCCGTGGAGCATGTATCGTTTGACCAGCAAAACCTGAAGTTCTCGCCGCGTACCGTGATCATTTTGAAGGGAACCACCGCGGATTTTATGAACAGCGACCAGGTTGCTCACAATGTC
>PLBX01000212.1:18469-20396 GCA_003135495.1 Acidobacteriaceae bacterium
TACTTTGGGCTGACCGGCACTGACGGTAGTTTCACGATCAAGAATGTTCCGCCGGGGACCTACACTCTGAAAACCTGGAGCGAAGACGGCAAACCCACTACTCAGGCGATCACACAGACGGATGCCACGACGAACGTCGAGTTAGCCGTGAAGAAATAGCGATTGGCCTTAAGCAAGCAGATTCGACATTCATGTTAGTTACAGCGAACAAGAAACGCGTGCATCTGATCGTCCTCGCGGCAGCGATTGTATTTGGAACTTCGTTACCCGGACAGAGCGAAACGGGGGATATCTCGGTCACGGCAGTTAGCGGCGAAAGCTGGATCCGGCATCTCCACAGGTCGTTTGCCGATACCAGCATGGGCCGGACCTGGAACTTAGGGCCATCTCCGGCTGACCCTGGGAAGGATGTCACTTCCTGGCAACTCGATCTACCGGCTAGCTTCCCGGCGCCGGTCATCACTCTTCACGGATCCGACCTGTATCGCATGACTTGTCAGGGATGTCACAAAGAGTCTGGGCAGGGCGCGCCCCCGGAAATCAACTCCGTCATTGACCCCGTCCGGGCCACTTCTGTCGCGGTCACCACAGCGCGGATGAAAGCGTCGGGCCGGGAGATGAGCTCCGCGGAAATAGCAGCCATGGCGAAGGAATCGAAAGCGATGTTGCTGCAGCGGCTCCACGTCGGCGGGAAACACATGTTGCCGCCGACCTTGAGCGAAACAGAAATCCTGTCCTTATTTGCGTACCTGGAACAGTTGGCTGGCATACCCGGCGCTGAAAAGAATCAGATTACCGTAAAAGAATCGTCCTACCGTGTGGGGGAACATATTGTTAAGTCCACGTGCCACGTCTGCCACAGCGCGACCGGGCCAAATCCGAGCCCCGACCAAATATTAAAAGGGGCAATTCCGCCGCTCTCTGTACTGACGACGAGGGTGAGCCTTTCCGGCTTCGTGCGAAAAGTCACCAGCGGAGCGCCCATAAACATGGGATCGCCCTCAACGTACTACAGGGGCCACATGTCGGTTTTTTCCTATTTGAGTCAAGAGGAAGCAGCCTCGGCTTATCTGTACCTGATACGTTACCCTCCGCGTCCGTGAGTTGTAAAAACATCGCCACTTTGCAAAGCTACTGAAGCCATTTTTGCCTTGCAGACCGGACGGTCGGTCGGTTACCATTCATGATCGAGCGGTCTGGACGCTTCCGTTCGCCGTCCCCTGGTTTCGGTAAGACGGCTTTATTTTCCGACCATCGTAGGAGAGTTCATGAAAGGCCCTAAAAGCGCATCATCCGTTTCGTCAGCGGATCAGAAGCTGCAACCAGACAATCAGGCTGAGACGAAGAAGGTAATGACGGGCGCCAGCATCCTTTGGGAATGCCTGGAACGGGAGGGCGTGAAAGTCGTCTTTGGTTATCCCGGTGGCGCGATATTGCCGGCTTATGACGCGCTGAAGCATAGCAAGATCCACCACATTCTGGTGCGGCATGAACAGGGTGCTACGCATATGGCCGATGGCTATGCTCGGGCTAGCGGCGAGGTGGGAGTGGCGGTCGCTACTTCGGGCCCGGGCGCGACCAACATGGTTACGGGGATCGCCACGGCGATGCTGGATTCGTCTCCGATTGTGTGTATTACGGGACAGGTGGGCAGCAAGCTGATTGGGTCGGATGCGTTTCAGGAGACCGATATCACGGGCGTGACGCTTCCGATTACGAAACATAATTATCTGGTGACGCATGCCAGCGAGGTAGCGCGCACGGTCCGTGAGGCTTTCTACGTGGCGAAGTCGGGGCGGCCGGGGCCCGTGCTGATCGATATTACGAAGGATGCGCAGCAGAGCACGTGCGAGTTTGATTGGGAGGCGGCTAAGCCGCAATTGCCGGGATACCGTCCCGATCTCTCGCCGGAGCCGAAGGAATATGA
>PLBX01000481.1 GCA_003135495.1 Acidobacteriaceae bacterium
GATTTACCGCCTCGAAGTGATTGTGATTCCGACGAATCGTCCGCTGCTGCGGAAAGAAAATCCAGACATCGTTTATCGCACCGAAAAGGAGAAATATTTCGCTGCCGCCGACGAAATTCAACGCCTGCACGACAGCAACCAGCCAGTACTAGTCGGCACCACTTCGATTGAAAAATCCGAACGNNCTCAAGAAAAAAGGAATCAAGCACGTTGTCTTGAACGCCAAATATCACGAGCGCGAGGCCGAGATCGTCGCGCAAGCCGGAAGTAAAGGCATGGTCACCATCGCCACAAATATGGCGGGACGCGGCACCGATATTCTGCTCGGTGGTAATCCGGAATTCATGGCGAAGCAGGAATGCGTGAAGAAGGGAATCGCTCAACCCTTGCGCGCAGCGGCCGGCAAAATCGAAGCGGACGTTGACGATCCGAATCGCACCGTCTGGTACTACGCCGGCAATGAATATGTGGTTCCGACGGAACAGTGGAACGAGACTTTCGCGCGCTACAAAACCATCACCGATCGCGAACACAAAGAAGTAATCGAGGCTGGCGGGCTGCACATCTTCGGTACCGAGCGCCACGAAGCGCGCCGCATCGACAACCAGCTTCGCGGTCGCGCTGGACGCCAGGGCGATCCGGGCTCTTCACGTTTCTATCTCTCGCTTGAAGATGACTTGATGCGCATCTTCGCTAAAGAATGGGTTTCGAATCTTCTGCAACGCCTCGGCATGGAAGAGGGCGTTCCGATCGAATCGCGCATGATTACGCGGAGAATAGAGTCCGCGCAGAAAGCAGTCGAAGGACAAAACTTCGAATCGCGCAAACATCTACTCGAGTATGACGATGTCATGAACAAGCAGCGCACCGCGGTTTACGGACTTCGCCGCCGCCTGCTCGAAGGCCTCGATCAGAAAGACCTCATCATCGAAGATTATGTCTCCAATATTCTTGGCGGCATTCTTGAACGTCTTTGTCCCCCAAAAGAGCACGTCGACAACTGGGATCTCAAGGCTCTGAAAGATGCGATCTTCACTCGCTTCGGAGTCGACATCTACGCGGAAGGCCTGAAGCCGGAAGAGATGAATCGCCAGGAACTCGGCGATGCGATTTTCGAAAAACTCAAACAACGCTACGACTCGAAAGAGGCGCTGATCGGCGCCGAGGCCATGCGCTATCACGAACGCATGATCATGTTAAGTGTCATCGACGCACAGTGGAAAGATCATTTGCTCTCGATGGATCACCTGAAAGAGGGCATCGGGCTGCGCGGCTACGGACAGCACGACCCCCTGGTCGAGTACAAGCGCGAATCCTTCGACATGTTCGAAGAGATGATGCAGCGCTTCCAGGAAGAGACGGTTCGTTATCTCTACCTGATGCAGATTATGGAGCGTCCGCCGGACGCAGGACCGCGGCCCGGTGGCGATGGAAGCGGTCAAATTTCAAGCGACGGTTCCGGTCAAGGCCCAGATACAAGCGTGCCTTCTGTGATCACCGGAGGCCGCGGAGGCAATGGCCGCCCGCCCCGCCACGTCGCAACTTCGGTCGACGAAATCGAAGCAGCCTTCCAGCGCAAAAAGAAAAAAGAATTGGAACAATCGCGCATGGCTGGCGCCGGAGACCTGCAAGTGCAGCAGGTAGTCCGCTCAGGCGATAAAGTAGGCCGCAACGATCCATGCCCATGCGGCAGCGGCAAAAAATATAAAAAGTGCTGCGGCGCCTAGCGCCACAGGACTTAGTGCGAAGCTTTAGTGTGAAGAGTTTAGTGTGGGGACGGGCGCCCTCACCCGTCCAAGCCGAGCGCAGCTCGGCAGTGCCGCTGACTACCGCAACTCTCGCTTCGATTTCCCAACCGCCCGAAACGTCATCTCCGTAGCCTCGCTGCCCGTACGCTGCTTCCACTCAAAAAACATAGGCGCATAAGTCTGAGTAATGTAATCGCTTCGAGATATCCCCAAAGCCGTCGCCGTCCGGTCAATCCAGCGCGCTGCCCCTTCAATCTCGCCAAAATTCCCAATCGGGGTTTCGTCCAGCACTACATCTCCCGCGCCATCGCTCCACTCCGCCCGATATTTCTCATAACGAAAAATAGGAGCGAATCCAAGCGCGCGTAGGATCGCATCCATCTCTTTCCCGTCATCGACGTTTGTCTGCAACTCGACGCGGCTCTTATGACGTCCGGCGTTACCTTTCGCCTTATGCGTCAGCACCCAACTGTCGCCATACTTGCGCAAACGCAGTAACTCGCCACGCTCGCGCAACTTCTCGCTCGGCAGATCGTAAAGCGTATTCATTTCATGAGTCGATCGCGTGATGCATTTGAACCCCGCCTGCTTTAGCAAACGAGTCATCACGGACATGTTCTCAATTCGAAATTTGATTTCGACTTCTTTAGCCATGCTGAAATCTTAACTGCCGCGAAGGTAGGACGGCGGGAAAACTGGAAGGGATGTGTGGCGCGGACGCTTTTGTCCGCGAATGTGGGAGCTAAATCAACAGCACGCGGGCGAGGGCGCCCGCGCNNTGGAACCAGCTCATGTGCGGCAATTCACGCTCAACTTTTCGCCGAGTCGCAATCAACTCCGCAGTAATCGATACCGCGATCTCTTCGGGAGTAATCGCACCAATATCCAACCCGACCGGAGCGTGAACGCGATCAAACAAATGCGCCGCCAGCCCTTCCGCCTGCAACTCTTTAAAAATAGTAATCGTCTTCCGCTTCGAGCCGATCATTCCGATNNCGGAGTCTGCACCGCCCAGCGCAACATGCGCATATCGTCGCGATGCCCACGCGTCACAATCACAATGTAAGAAGATTCGCCAGGAGCGAGTTTAGCCGCAGCTTTATCAAAATCCTCGGCAATCACCTCTTGCGCGTCCGGGAAACGTTCACGATTGGCATAGGCCTCGCGATCGTCGATGATCGTGACATCGAATCCAGCAATTCGCGCCACCCGGTAAAGGCTGCCCGCAACATGACCTGCTCCGAAAATATAAAGTTCTGCCGGAGGCANNCCGCCTGCCACACCTCGGCCTCAACGCATCCGCCACCAATCGTTCCCAAAATCGACCCATCGTCCCGCACCAGCATCTTAGCCGTTTTGAACGAAGGAATCGACCCACGCACATTCACGATAGTCGCCACAGCCCCGCGCCGCCCGTCTTTTCGCAGGCGGACGATCTCCTCGTA
>PLBX01000510.1 GCA_003135495.1 Acidobacteriaceae bacterium
TCGAATAGTTGTTGCAAAATCGCGATTACACTAACAAACGGTCCACCCGGTTCCCCTGACCAGTCCGGCAGTTCTCTCGGACACCGTTACCGATGCAGAGTTTCCGCGCTGCTGCGGGATTTCGGCAAAACTCATCGGCTGTTCTGAGATTTACTTTTACTACAATCCCGGCAGATTTCATCCGATATACGCACTCCTTCTAGCGCAGACCAGGCTGGCACATCGAGTGAAGCGAATCACACATTTGTGGGAAATCACATGAATAGAAACGATTCATGATCTTTGCTGATTGCTTCACGAGAGTCTTGAGGAACTCCTGCTGTTTTCATCTGTAGTCTGATTACAACAGTAATGGCCGATTATTTCACACGAAGTTTTGCCTGAATCCCGAAAGAGGTTGGGGCGGCCGCTGATCCAGTGACCGCCCCTTTTTCGAATCCTCCGCTAACGCGCTGACGCTCGCCTACTCCTAACGGCAGTTCGGGAACTTGAGCGAAGCGAGCCACGTGGCCCAGAGGAACGAGCCGTCCGCCGGGTAGTATTCGTTCGCGTACCAGAACGTGCACGAGTCCGCGCCATCGAGAGCCATGCTCGAGTAGTCGCCCCAGCGATTGAACGAATTGAGTTGTGAGCCCTCGCCCTTTTTGATCCGAGCCTCTCTCTCCGTGGTGCCTAGAGGATCACCTTCCGTCTGACCGGCATAGTAGATCGATGGGTAGTCACCTGAGGCCGCGCTCGAACGGCTGTACCCAATGGCGATGTCCCCGTTCTTGTCCATGGCGACCGAGCCCATCCAGCGGTAATGGCCGTCATCCGGGGTCTGCCCCGATTGATACAGGGACAAGCTGGTCGAGCCTTCTGGGGCCCGGAACTCGTACCATCTCGCCGCCACAGCAGTGGTGTCGTTCACGCTGTGGGTCACCAGAAAGTGTTGCTTGTTGCCATCGTCGAAGCGCGCCAACCGGTACATCAGTCGATCGCCCAGCGTGTCCAGCAGTTCGCTTCCCGGGCTTGGCTGCGGGACACAGTAGGTGGTGAGGTTTATGTTCAACGCACCGCAGAACGCCAAGTCGTACCGGGGCACAAGGATCGGCATGCTTCCGTTGATCCCGGCGAGGGTTGACTTCTTAGGATTCTTGAAGTCCACCGTGAACACGTACTCGTAGACAGTAGGGCCGCCGGGATAGAAATTGTCGATGCTTCCCAGTAAGACCTCGGGGCCAGCCTTCTTAGAATCTGAGTCGTCATCGGCCGGCAACATGCTGTCATCGAAGAACGTGCCGTTGGAGTTGTCGAGGATGCAGACCTGCTGCGCCTTGCTTTTGCCTTTCAGCATACTGTCAGCGTCATAAGCGCAGACGTTTACACCTTGGAAGCCGTCGTCAAGGCCGAAGTCATTTTGGTTTTGGTAATAGATCGTAGAGGTCAAGCCCCACTTCGGGTAGTCGGGGAAGCCAGGTTGTGGGAAGGCGTAACGGAAGAATCTTCCCGTGGCATCGGCAGTCTCCGAGACGGCGATGCAGGTTTGGTATGGACCCAGGAACGCTGGACCAAAATCGTTCTGGAACGCTAGCCAGCGGTGATTACTCTTATCCCACTGGATGATGATGTCGCCGTCGTTGTCCAACTCGCATCCTCCGCCGAAGCCCCCCAGAACTCGTTGCCCAAGATGGGCCCCGCGATGAGCGCACCCGTCGTCTTGTCAAACACGGCAAAGCACACGTTCACCCATTCCACCACCTGAGTGTCGCCCACGGCCGCGTTGGTGTCGGGAGGCACATAGGCAGCACCACCATCCACACCTGGGCAGCTGAGATAGGAAGTGTTCCCGACCCCCTCGAAGCCCAGGCCGATAGTAGCGCGGATGGGGGAGCCGATGGACGGCTGGAGGGCGCCTGCCGCTCCTCCGCCCTGACTCTGCTGGGCAGCCGCCTTCAATCTATCCAGCTTTGGCATCCGAGGCGCGTGCGTCACACGGAAGCCCCCCTGAGCCGGGGCGGTCAGCAGCGCGGCGGATAGCGGCGACGAAACGTCAAAGTGAATTGGCACGTTTGCTACCGCATTGCTGAGCACCTGAGGCTTGTCGATACTCGTATAGACCTGTGCCGACGCGATCGACAATGTTGCAAATGCAACACTGATCGTGCAAATTGCCAAGAACCGAAATACTTTGATCATGTGTTTCATAGTCTGGTCTCCGTGGAAGTAACTTCGGTTGAGAAGAACGATGTGTTTCTCGAGAATTCGGGCGATTCGCCTCAGGGGGTGTGCGTCTTCAACGGGCAGGAACTGCTCTTCGGAGAGGCGAAAACATGTTGATTCGATCAGAATGACCGGCATTCTGTCAATGAGAAAAGTCACATCTTCTGTGACGCGATCGCCAAGGGCACAGCGCAAAACCACGCCGAATCTCAACTGTTGTAACATCGCGATTACACTAACTGACCCCGGCAATTCTCAATTCGTGCAATCGCCTAGCTTCGTCAATTGACTTCTACCTAAAGCCTCAGGGGGCTGGCCCAACCTTAGCACCACCACCGACGCGGCTGTCTCCCCCTTCGCGATTTTCGAAGGGTAAGCACCATGGACTTCGACACCCCACAGACTTCGACACCATGGTGGTGCGAACCTGATTACCACGAAGGGCACGAAGGTGCACGAAGGGAAAGCTATTACTCACGGAAGCGATGCGTTCTCGCCCGTGGTTGAGTGCGGGGGACGGACGAATGCGTCCGTCCCTACGCGAGTGGGTTACATGGGGTGGCACCGCCAATCGTGCGTGAAAGTATCTCTTGCTTTGGTCGAAGGAGACTTGTGCGGCGTAAGATATTGGTTGGAGTCAAGTGTTGGAGGTTATTTCAGCTTAATAGCTTAATAGAGGAGAGACTTTCATGGTTAAAAAGCATTTCACACTGTTTCTAATGCTGGCATTGTCTGTGCTGACGGTAATGGCCGCGGCCCAGGATGCTGGGGACTACTTAATTCTGAGCGCGCAATATGGAACCGAGAACCACCACGTCGATGTGACTAGCACGTTGAAGATCGTGGCGAGCAAGGACCGGCAATTCCGGATGGGAAACCGGACGTTTGGAGTTGATCCGGATCATGGGAGAGTGAAGGTGTTGCGCATTTTTGCGCGTGGTCCGAACGGGCAAGAGCGCATGTTTGAATATCGCGAAGGCGCGGTGATCGATGGAGGGCTGTTCCGAGGCTGGGGACGCGGCGACTGGGGCCAAGGTGGCTGGAGCGGCAACTGGAATGGCGAAGCCGAACACCACGAAGAGGCCGAACGACATGAGGAACGCGAACATCATGACGAGGCGCAACGCCGCGACGAGGGCGAATTCCGCATTTTGAGCGCTCAATATGGCACCGAACGCAATCACGTCGATGTGACTCCACGGTTGAAGGAACTGGCCAGAGCGGACGTGCAGTTTCGTATGGGCAACGGAACCTTTGGCGTGGATCCGGACCATGGTCAGGTGAAGACTCTGCGGATTTACGCGCGCGGTCCTCATGGACGTGAACGGATGTTTGAGTACCGTGAAGGCAGCATCGTTGACGGAGCGCAGTTTCGGGGTTGGGGACGAGGAGACTGGGGCGACAACAACGATCACTGGAGCGGGAGATGGGAAGGCGAACGCGAGGACGGAGACCGGGAGCAGCACTAGAAAGTAGAATTCGCAGTTTGAAGACGCGAGAGGAAAGTCCCCCGCTCGATTCGAAAGATTGAGCGGGGGATTTTTTCGCTCTCATAAGGTTCGGCGGGTACACCGGTCAATGGTGACGAAAAGACTCTTCTCGCAACCGCGGTGGAAGGCCACTTCTCAAACGCGAGAAGTGGCGCACCCCGGTTTGTTTTTGGATCAGGTTCAAATTGCAGGCGTTCGACTTCGAGCGCGCGTGTTATGCCGTGGGATGTAGGGGTCCTTCGACTCCGCCAAGCCAGTCGCTTCGCTCTTGGCTTGGCTGCGCTCAGGATGACAAGGGTGGTGGAATTGGGGTTAGGGGGTGCGGTTGGGGTTTGATTGTTAATTGATGCTGACGAGCACGGGGACAGGAGTGTCCGCGGCACACGTTCTATACTGAAATTTATGGCACTGCCTGATTTCACGCCCCGGGTTGAGAACGATCCCAAGTCGGTGGTGATTCATTTGACCACTGGCAAGGGAATGGAAGTTGAGTGGAAGGATGGGCACCGGTCTGTTTATACGTTTCCGTTTTTGCGGGATGCTTGCCCTTGCGCGCTTTGCGAGGATGAGCGAACTAAGGCGAAACGCAAAGCGGGTGAACCGGCGAAGCTGGCGCCGGGTGCGCTGCCCATGTTCAAGCCGCTGGTGAAGGCGCTCGCGGCGGAGGCTGTGGGCAAGTACGCGCTGCGCTTTCAATGGAATGATAATCACGATCTGGGAATTTACTCGTGGTTTTATCTGCGGGAATTTTGTCCTTGCGCGGAGTGCGCGGGACGGCGGAATGGCGCGCAGTAGATGGACGCGCAGTGGAAGTTTGGCCGGGCGAGGACGCCCGGCGCTCCACGATTGGATCGGCTGAGTTGGATCAGGCGTTGACTAGGACGTCCAGATAACGGTTCAAGGTAGGCTCTGCGTCACCTTCGAAATCTACGAACACGATGCCGTTGCCGAATTGGGGATGGCGGGTAACGACTAGTCCGCGGATGACTATGGGAGTGCCATCGAGCCAGAGCTTCGCTTGAACGCGTAGGCCAACGGAAAGCGGGATCATGATCTGCACATAGCATCCGCCGCGACTGAGATCCGTGGTTTCCAAACGCATGGGGACGTCGTCGCCTTCAACGCGGATTTCAATTTGTACGCTCACGGTGTGGCGGGGAGAAGCTCGACGATCGATTTTTGGGGCTTGGGAAGTCGGTTGACTGTCGTTAGGAAAAATCATGCATCGCTCCCGCCGGCTGGATCGTGTGGCTTGACCTAAATATGGCTCGATCTAGCTTGATAATCGGCCGTTATGCTGATTGCCTCCAGTGAGGGCGCGGTAAGAAATGATTACGGAAGGGAGGAGGCTTTCTGCCGCGGCAGTTTTTGTACGGTATGAGGGCTGTGCGGTGGATAAGTCGGGGAATGCAGAGGTCCTTCCCCTTCGACAAGC
>PLBX01000157.1 GCA_003135495.1 Acidobacteriaceae bacterium
TCCCTGCTCCGGGCATGAGGAATCTTCTGGAACCGGTAAGCTGGCGCCAGCTATGGCGATTCCGGCGACTTGCTCAGGGATTTGCAACGCCAACCGAAGCGCCATTTGACCGCCGTTGGAATAGCCGAGGACGTAGACATGTTTTTCATCAATCTGACGCTGCGCGACTTCGCGGGCGATCAGACCCTTGACGAATCCCATATCGTCGATGTTTTCGGTATGGGCTGGGAAGGTGGCTTTCGAATGGCAGTCATTCCAGTTGTGCTNNTGGGTAGACGACCACAAAGCCATTCTGATCCGCTAGCTGGTCGAATTCGTAGCCAGTCCACTCACGCATCGACTTGGCATCCATCAGCGAGCCATGAAGCACAATGATCAGCGGAGAATGCGGAGAGATGTCGTGAGGTACATATTCCAGGAACTCACGCGTCATGCTGCCGATGGGGATCGAATCTTGTTGAATCGCGGCAGANNGGGTTGGGTTGGCTGGCGACGGAGCGTACACTTCAATGAAGTAGAAGCCAAGAGCCACAACGATCAGCGCCGCCACTGCAAACCCAAGAATTTTAAGTAGCGCTTTCATTCATTCCTTTCGTGTCCCCCTTTCCTCCGCCGATCGCCCAAGCTCCGTCGGTGCAACTCGCGTTCCACAAAATGTTCCGGCAAGACTAGGCACTCATTCGCCATTTAAGGATGGTCGAATCGCTTTCGAACAATCGAGGTCCATTGCCAGTCAGATAGGCGTCAAGCTGCGGACTCTAGTGTCAAAGGACTGACACCAACAAGCTGGGTCCCTTAATCCGCGAACGGCGGTCTTCGATCTCCACAAAAGAGTGAACCTTCATCCGACCAAAAAAGAGTCAAAGCAGACCGAGGGCTCACTTTTCAAGAAAGACTCTGACAATTTTCAGCGCGAAAACGCAGCTTCCGAACTGCTACGTTGATTGGAGGGTGACGTGCATCTCGCTGCCATCGCACTACTGTCTGAAGAATTGGAAAGAAATTCTATGAGGGGGTGAGGCTACAGAGAGAAACCACGCCAACGGACAAAAATGAGTTCTTCCTTCATTCCCTCAGAGAGGATGTCATCATGGCCAGGAAAAACGTAGCAGACTTGTTGGTGGATGTACTGGCGGAAACAGGAGTTCCGCGAATTTACGGCGTTTCCGGCGACTCGCTCAACGGGGTCACGGATTCCATTCGCGCAAGCAAACGAATTCAGTGGATTCACGTAAGGCATGAAGAGACGGCGGCGTTTGCTGCGGGAGCGGAAGCGCATCTCACAGGGCGTTTGGCGGTCTGCGCCGGCAGCTGCGGTCCCGGTAACCTGCATTTAATCAATGGGCTCTACGACTGCCATCGCAGCCGTGTTCCGGTGCTCGCCATTGCGGCGCAAATTCCAAGCAATGAAATCGGGAGCGGATATTTTCAGGAGACCCACCCAGAACATCTTTTCGCGCAATGCAGCCACTATTGCGAACTGATTTCTCAACCTGAGCAGATGCCCCGCGTGCTTGAGATTGCCATACAAACCGCGATCTCGCGGCGCGGCGTTGCCGTCGTAACCTTGCCCGGTGACATCGGGTTCCGAGATGCGGTCGAACGAGGGCCGCGTCTGCACTTTGCGGAACCAAAGCCGACGGTGTGTCCTTCCGACAACGAAATCTCGGAGTTGGCAAGAATTCTGAACGACTCGAAGAAAACGACGATTTTTGCCGGAGCCGGTTGCGCCGGAGCTCATGAGGAGTTGATCGCACTCGCGGCCACGCTGAAAGCCCCGGTCGTGCATGCCTTACGCGGCAAGGAGTTTGTTGAGTACGACAATCCTTTCGATGTCGGCATGACCGGACTTCTTGGTTTTTCCTCCGGCTATCACGCGATGATGAATTGCGACACACTCTTGATGCTTGGAACCGACTTCCCCTATCAGCAGTTTTACCCGGAAGACGCGACCATCATCCAAGTCGACATTCGGGGAGAACAGATTGGCCGACGCACCAAAGTTGATTTGGGTCTGATCGGGGACGTGAAAACCACGTTGACAGCGCTCATCCCCAAACTCCAGGCGAAGAACAATGCCACTCATTTGAATCATTCGCTCGAGCACTATCGCGAGGCCCGCAAGGGTCTGGACGATTTGGCCACCGGCCAACCCGGACGAAAACCGATCCATCCGCAATATGTTGCCAAAATGCTCGACGAACTTGCAGGCAAGGACGCCATTTTTACTTGCGATGTTGGCACTCCGACGATCTGGGCGGCCCGCTACCTGAAGATGAACGGCAAACGGCGGCTGCTCGGCTCCTTTAATCACGGGTCCATGGCGAACGCGCTTCCGCAAGCGATTGGGGCGCAAGTTAGCCATCCTGGCCGTCAGGTGATCGCGTTGTCCGGTGACGGCGGTCTCGCGATGCTCATGGGCGATCTGCTCTCGCTTCGGCAGTTACAGTTGCCGGTCAAGATGATCGTCTTCAAGAACGACTCATTGGCGTTTGTGGAGTTGGAAATGAAAGCGGCCGGTATCGTCGATTTCGGAACAGATCTGCACAACCCAAGCTTCGCAAAGATGGCGGAAGCCGCCGGTGTTCTTGGTGTTACGGCTGAAACACCGGAACAGGTTGCGCCGATGATTGCACAAGCTCTCCAGCATGACGGGCCTGCCTTGGTCGAGGTCCCGGTGAGTCGGCAGGAACTCTCCATGCCACCGACGATTACTGTCGACCAGGCGAAGGGCTTCAGCCTCTTCATGCTCAGAGCAGTTCTCAGCGGACGCGGCGACGAAATCGTCGATCTGGCGAGGGTCAATGTTTTCCGGTAAGCCGGGAAAATCCTCGGAAACGAAAAGGAGAAAGCAATGCTTAAGCAGACGAGTGTATTCGCGGTAGCTGTAATTCTCGCCCTGGGTGCTCTGGGGCTAGCTGTTCCCGATAAACCTACTTCTCTGGCCGGGTCCTGGCAGGTAGACACTCGGCATTCCGACGCGAAACTTATCGCCGACGCGACGACGGATTACGGGAAAACGAAAATGAACATAACCCTCGGCTTCGCCCGGGTCAACGGAAGAGTGAAAATCGACGACATCGATCCCACAAAGTCTAGTGTCGATTTGAGGATCTATCCGGCTACGTCTATGTCGCCCTCCATTGATGAAGATGGGAAGTTTCTGAGCCTTTGGCTTGAGAACGTTTCCAACCATACACTCGTGTGTTTCCACTCCAAGAAGGTCGTCCGGACGCCTGATGGTCGCCTGCAAACCACTGGCGAACTGGCCGTGACTCGAGTGGACCGCAACGTTGAGATGACGCCGAACGAAGCATATGCCGGTCCTGTGTATGGCCCACCAGTAATCCACCGCGTTTCGCGCGAAGCCACGTTCGTTTTCGACTTCCCGGCTGCCGCTGGGAACACGCAAAAGGAAAGCTCGATCAAGGCATCTGGATCGACGGGCCTGTTCCGCGAGGATTTTCCCCAGTTGGTGAGGACGGTAGTCAGTACCTACTGGCCGCCCGTGGTTCAAGATGAAAACTGTCAAGTGCCGGACGCGAATGAAGCCTATAGCGGTTCCCAATGCACTGGAACATACCTGGCAACTCCTGGGCTCCCCGAAGCGCCTCACGCAACCAACGGCGAGGACCTCCCTGGGCCGCCGAATTTCAATGCACTCGTCGGAAATCATCTGACCATTCTCGTTCACGTGCGCTTGAAGGCGCAGGCTTCGGGGGACCGGGCGGCCGCTGGAAACTAGACCGCCCCGCTGGTAGCACGAGGGCGGCAGATGAACCCCGAACGCGGGATCGCAACGGGTGGGGCAGGTCATTGGATTGGAGGCGAAGATCGCCTGTCCGATCGCCATCGATCCACCAACGAAGCTCCGGCACAACTGCGCCAGGAAATTGAGGATAGACACAAAGGAGAATGTGATGAGTGCAATCAGCAATGTGAAGGTAATGGGTGTTCGCAAGGAAACAGACAGTCTCGGCGAAGTTGATGTGCCGAGCACTAAGCTGTGGGGAGCACAAACGCAACGGTCGCTTGAACACTTCAACATTGGGAAGGATCTAATCCCGCGCGAGATGATCGCGGCTTACGCCACTCTGAAGAAAGCAGCTGCCAATGCAAACCGGCGGGCGGCTCGACGCCGAGCGATACAGACTAATTGTTCAGGCCTGTGATGAGATCCTCGCCGGTAAGCATGAGGACATGTTTCCTCTGCACGTCTGGATGACAGGAAGTGGGACGCAATTCAACATGAATGTGAACGAGGTGATTTCCAACCGCTGCTGCCAGCTTGCAGGCACGCCGCTCGGCAGCAAGACGCCGGTTCATCCTAACGATCACGTCAACATGTCGCANNGGCAGCGGCACCCAGACCAACATGAACGTCAACGAGGTCATCTCCAACCGCGCCATCGAGATCGCCGGCGGCGAGATGGGGAGCAAGAAGCCCGTTCATCCGAACGATGACGTGAACATGTCGCAGTCTTCCAACGATTCCTTTCCGACCGCAATGAACATAGCGGCGGCAGTGAATGTGAAAGAGCGACTCACACCGGCAGTCAAGGCCCTGCGCGATTCAATCGCAGCGAAGGTTGAGGAGTGGAAGGACGTTGTGAAGATCGGCCGAACGCATATGCAGGACGCCACGCCGATCACGCTCGGCGAGGAATGGTCGGGCTACTCAGGCATGCTTAGCGACAGCCTCGAGCGTATAGAAGATGCACTCCAGGGTGTGTACCGTCTCGCACTTGGCGGAACAGCCGTAGGAACCGGCATCAATGCAGCTCCCGGATTCGGCGACGCGGCCGCTGCCGAGATTGCGAAGCTTACGAACCTGCCCTTCATCAGCGCCCCGAACAAATTCACGGTGCAAGGTGCTCACGATGCTCTGGTACAGCTTTCCGGCACGCTTCGCACTCTCGCGGTCTCGCTCTACAAGATTGCGAACGATATTCGGCTGATGTCCTGCGGCCCGCGTGCCGGTTTCGCTGAACTGGTGATCCCGGCTAACGAGCCAGGCTCATCGTTGCAGCGTTAAGCCTCGACACGTCCGTAAGTTGCAGACAGCAAAACGTTACCGGAGAATATCGCGACAAAACCCGACATCGGAGCCTTGCATGTAGTCCGGTTTCGATTCGCCGTCCATTCGAACCCGAAGGCGAACCTAAGGCGATTCTGTGGCAGAAAGTGGTCATTTTGCAAGCCAGACAAGATAACTGGGTTCGGATGTGACTCCGTGCCTAAGGAACAGTCACAAGACGAAAAGTTTCTCCCGCCAAGCGAACCACATAGCAACCGGATTTGCAGCAATCGTAAGATCTTGGGCCAGCCGTTCTCCTTCCGACTGACGTCTACCCTCGCTTGCCTGAGTCCGGTGTCGGGGTTGACGTGGAGCATCGCGAGTGTGTCGGGAACCGACGCGGAGGCAATGTCAGGGGGCTTAGGGTTTGCGGGATTGGAGGGATCCATTTACGTAGCTCCCTTCGGAGAGTACATCCAATGGGCCGGGCGAGTGAGCACTCTTGCTCAGAAGAATGGCAGCGCCGCAAGCACGGTCGAATCCGCAGGAACAAACGGAATTATCATTGACCAACCAAAGTTAATTGGTCTTGAAAAAGTGGGCGACCTTGTGGCCTGCTTCTTCCGAGTAGTACANNGTTCGGTCAACCGGTAGGTTTGCTCGGTTCCATCGGCAACTGTATTCCTGTGGGTAGCGTGGGTAAGGCTTTCTCGAAAGCCTTGCCACATATCTGTATTTGTTCCAAAATCGTGCTGACAATTCCATATGGATCCAAATCGAAAATTCCGCTTTAAGTCACAAAATGAAGGAGCGCAAATCATGAATTCAGGAACGTCCCGTCGTGTCTTGACAGTTGCCGTTATCGTCATTTCAATTTTTAGTTTTGCAGGTATCCTCGGGGCAACTGAAAAACCGCACCTCGATTGATGGTCGGAGAAATAACGGCAAATCGCCGAGGAGACGGGGAAATGTCCAAAGAGAATTCAGTTGTCGCGGCGTATCACACGCATACGGAAGCGGATCAAGCAGTGACGGAGCTTCAACGCGGCGGGGTTGACCTGCACAAATTGTCGATCGTTGGGAAGGGCTCCCACACAGATGATTACGCATCCCGTCCACTTGTCGCAGCACAACGGGGAAGAAGTAGCGGTAGCCGCTTAGTCTTGATAAGAAGGCAGAAGTGCCGATGAGGGGTCACGGACTTTGTTCAAAATTAGCGGTATTGCTGCTTTTTACGCTTGCCGCTTCACGCCTATCGGCGCAGGGGCCACCGTACCAAACCGACGATCCGGTTCCGGTAGACCTGCACCATTACGAGTTCTACATTTTCGGCAGTAGAGACGGAACTCCGGCGGAAACTGATTCTACGGGTCCGGCTTTCGAGTTCAACTGGGGTGCTATTCCCAGGGTGCAACTTCACGCCATTCTGCCCTGGGGTTCCATCAACCCGTCGAACAATCCTGTCTATCTGCCCGGTGGCACCGGCCCCAGCTCCTTTGGTCTCACTGATATGGAACTGGGCGCAAAGATCGCCTACATCAAAGAGTCAAAGTACATTCCCCAGATCGGCACTTTTACGATGTTTGAAATCCCGACCGGTAGCTATGGCAGGGGACTTGGCGTGGGAAAGGTTTGGTACAAGCTTCCCCTCTGGTTCCAGAAGAACATAGGACACTGGCTCCTAGACGGTGGCGCCGGTGAAACCATCGTCCCACAAAACCAGTACCGCAACTTCCCGTATGGCGGATTCCTGGTGAAATACATCTTTGGGGAGCGGTTTGAGTTAGGAAGCGAGGTCTTTGCGCATGGGCGTGAAGGTTTCGCCACGCCGCAGACAGAGGCTTCGACGATGATCGATCTGGGTGGTGTATATCACATGAAGCATCATGAAGGAGAGCAGTTTTTGTTTTGCTACGGCCACTCTGTTGCCGGCCAAACGGAAAATTATGCCTACGTCGGCATGTACTGGACATGGGGAAAAGACAAGAAGAATCCGGACGCGGACAACGCCTGGTTGCGAGCGCCGATGCGTCTACGATCAAAATAATAATAATACTGCGATTACCTAGTCGCCGACGGAGACCGAGTCTACCCTGACATTCAATAGCGGGAATTCTGTCTCCGATGTTCGAACTACCGTGGAAGGATTTGGACGAAATATTTTGACACAGCGTTTGCAGGGACCCGGTCTCACGAATTACGACAGCGTGGAGACTGACTACAACAATTTGGGCCAGCCCTCTAGGTCCACGATGCCTTTCAGCGCGACGGCGGGCACGATGAACTCCACAGCCCCGGGCGTCAACATGACCTATGATGCGCTAGGTCGTTTGCTTTCCTCTACTGATGCGAACGGTGGAACCACACAATATACCTACAGAAACAATGACGTGCTGCAAACTGTAAGCGGTGGACAATCTTTCCAGAAGCAGCTCGAATACGACGGATTGGGAAGAATGATCTCCGTCTGCGAGATCACTGCTGGGACGACCTCTTGGCCGGGAGGTGTCTGTGTACAGACCACGCCAGTGACCGGATACTGGACCAAATATACCTATAATGCCCAGGGGAATCTGCTGACTGTCACTCAGAGTGCGCAAGCAACGACTAACCAGCAGACCCGTTCTTATAGTTACGATTGGCTAGGACGCCCGCAAGGATACGGTTCACTCCTTCGAGGTACTGATCACTCACGTGTACAGCATTGAACAGCGGCCAAAGTCTGGAAATCAAATCGTAGATTCTCTGCCAAGGAACGCCGCCAATGTCTCTTCCAGCAGCGTACCTGTAGCCGCCATATGGGTTCCCCGCTGGCGCGATGCCGAGGCTCTGGGAAACGACTCTGTGAAGGCGCTCGTCTGAGAGTCCGCCGCCGACATTCTGTTCAGCCAAGCCAAAGAACAGATCAATCAACTCTTGACGCATCTCACGTGTAGCATCTTCTACAGTACGCGCTGGCTGCGCTGCTTCCTGCATTCCGAAATCGCGTACCCAATTCATTGAGCCTACAGGATACAGGATTCCTGTGATGGACCGTGCTCCCTACTGAACGCCGGGAGAGTCCCCGCTCGGCAAAGGCGTTTCACCAACCCTCCAACCTACTGGCTCGAATATCACACGCCGCCGCCGATATTTCTCAAAGCTCAGCAGAGGCTTGTCGTCATTGAAGTATTGCGCCACTTGCTCCTGAAAGTTTTCAGCGTCGGCCCACAGCCCGATCGTCACATACGATTTGAAGTTCCCTAATGACTCAGTATCCAAATGCCACGTGATGTAGGGGAAGTCCGCAATTGGCAGTGTGTCGCTCACAAACTCCGCGATCAGTCCTTTCCGATTGCTGATGCTATTTCTTGTGTTCCAGTGCTGAATAAACGCAGCCTTGCTTTCCTCCTCGGGCTTGATTCGCCAGTGGATCAAAGCGATGAACATCATTCCCCCTATTCGCCTTCCTCTTCGTCTGCATCAGGATTCGCTTCGCGATACATGCCATCAAGCAGCTTTTCCAGTTCCGCATCGGACACGTCGGACACATCGTCAGAGACCAGTCGCTCCAGCTTCTCGTAGCGCCTGCGCGTTTCGCGATCGCGCCCAAGATAGACGCCAACGAGCCAACGACGCTCGCCTCGCGCGATGATCTGGCCAACTTTGCGGGACACAGATGTTCCTCCTTTCTCCGGAAGCAGATATGCGTCCAGGCGATTTGCACGCTCAAGTTTTCCTAGAAAAACGCACTTTGCTGACTGACACGGAGGGAAGACAGCGTCTGAGTGAGGTGGGCTCTGGGGAAACTTAAGGTTTGTACTGCGCTGTGACCCTGGCGCACTCGCCGCATACGGACTATCGCTGAATCACAGGGAAATGAGGTTTTTTCACTCACCGACAGTCAGTCACGCAATCCCTGTTCACTCTTAGGATTGTTGTCGGATCTCGCACACTGCTGGCACACAAGGCTAGGCGCAAGGGTGTCCTCGGCATTTACAACATTGCCGGTTTATCAGCAATTCTTGCATGTGTCACAGAACGGCGTATCTGTTGAGGGCAAACGGTCGCGCCAAGTGATTTCCTAGTTTTTCACTAGGCGGTGCACCAAAGTCGACTTTCTTCTAGATTGGCGACCATCTGACACAATGCGCGAGACAACAACCAAGAATATTAGACAATACCCTATATTAGATATAATCTAAATCATTCATGGACGCCGAGGTGATTAAACGATCCTTGCAGAGCAGCGGGTTGCGCTGCACTGCGCCACGCTATGCCATGATGGCATTCCTGACGGACCACAAGGGACATCCGACGGCTGCGGAAATCTTCAAGGCCGTGAATCGCGTGGATCCGCGCTCTTCAAGGGCTACGACGTACAACAACCTGCGAGACCTGGTGAAGGCAGGTTTGGTGCGTGAAGTGGCCGTCGAGGGCCGCGCCGGGCGATTCGACCTGGAAGGCATGCGCCATCACCATTTCGTCTGTGACCGCTGCGGCAATGTTGAGGATGTCGACTGGTACGACGTGCCCCAGCCTGCCTCGCATTCTCTCGGCAAGCGAGTTGTTCGTGAATGCCAACTAATTTTCCGCGGACTTTGCGCGAAGTGCGCTCAGCGTGCTCCCCGTTAAGTCTGGAGATATGTGGATACTTGTTGAACAGCCGATCAAGTAACGCGTCGGCATTAATTGTGCGAACCGCAGTCTAATGGGTTCGTAGATCATCACAGTTTCGAACTAATTCAAAGGAAAAATAAATGGAAAATTCAAAACATATGGAAAACACACTTGCCTCTTCATCGGGGACTGTTTCCCC
>PLBX01000378.1:0-10142 GCA_003135495.1 Acidobacteriaceae bacterium
GCGCTGATGAAGCCGCTGTTGCTGGCATAGTCAACATAGAGGTCGGAATGGCCGTTTCCGGCCGTGTATGCGGTGGGACAGCCGGGATAGGTCGAGGCGGTATAGTCGAGGGCATTGTCGCAAGAAGAGCCGGCGGGAGTACAGACCCCATTGGAGAACGTACCGGTCACAGCGGAGGGATAGGTGGCACTGGCACCCTGGTTCGCGACCCAGATTGTAGTGTGCAGGTAGGCGTGGGTGGCGGTGCGGTTTTCGATCCAGCCGATCTTCGTTCCATCGAGCGAAATCACAGGGGACAGCGGCGAGGCGCCGCCTCCGATGGCGTAAGAAAAGAGAAACGAGGGACCCGTGCCGGAGCAAAATCCGGTGCCAGCGCCGGTGGTGTAGAGGTTCGTCAAGCCGACCAGGTTGGCCTGGCCGGGCATGCCGACAGATGCCGCCGCGTTAATCGTATATACGGCGAAGTCGCCGACAACCGGCGGCGCGGCGCTAAGATTGCTGCAACTGGGCTTTGTGTAGTTATAGGTGTAGATTGAAGGGCTTTCGCCCAAGGCCAAGCCAGCGGTAGGCCCGAGGGATACCGACCAGTCAACCTTGGGGCGCTTGTTTCTGGCGGGTGGAATTGGATATCTTAACGGCGGGCGAAAGCCTTGCGTATCGGCGCCGGAGGCGTTGTCGCTCAGACTGCTTTCATTCGATCGAGCTTCGTTCCATCCAAGGTCGTTCAAGCTTGGATCGTTCAGCACTCCGGTTGCCGATTGTCCGGTTCGGTTGGGGTGCTCCCTCATGTAATGGAGAATCACGCTATGCAGGAAGCGTGGATCGTCGCGGAGCCTCATCATGTCTTCCACCGAGCCGTTGCGGGTATAGATAATGTGCCGGTGGCTCCAATCCTCCGGGATGCCATGCNNCGACGCAGAAAACGACTGCTTGTGCCAAGCGGAAGGCACGGCCCATAGGTTGATCCCCCGAAAAAAGCATTTCGGGCAATTATAGGGGTGGGCTACGGCGCCAGCTAGTGCCTTTCGTTTTACCCTTCGGTCACTCTGGCCAAGCGGATGGAACTTCGGTTGCTAGCACCCGGGGTAAACTCTACAGTTCCCGGCGGCCTTCCATGGCCTTGAGCATGGTGACTTCGTCGGTATATTCGATGTCGCTCCCGACTGGAATTCCCATGGCGATGCGAGTGACGCGGAGGCCCTGACGTTTGAGTTGCTGCGCGAGGTAGGTCGCTGTTGCCTCGCCCTCAACCGTGGGGTTGGTTGCGAGGATCACTTCTTCGAGGTCTCCGGCAGCGACGCGCGTCAGCAAATTTGCGATGCGGAGTTGGTCCGGGCCGACTCCATGCAAGGGTGAAATCGAGCCGTGCAGCACGTGGTAGACGCCGTTGAAATGCCGCGTTTTTTCGACGGAAGAGATGTTCGTTGGTTCCTCTACCACGCACACAAGTTTTTGATTTCTGGTCGGGCTGCTGCAGTAAACGCAGGGATCGACGTCAGTGATGTTGTTGCAGATGGAGCATAGGCGCAACTTGGCCTTAACGTCTCGGACGGCGGAGGCGAGAGATTCGGCATCGTCTTCGCTTGATCGCAGAATGTGAAAGGCGAGGCGCTGCGCGCTCTTGCTGCCGATACCGGGCAGCTTCTTGAGTTCGTCGATCAGGCGGGTCATGGGTTCAGCAAAGCGGGACATAGGGATTTTGTAATTTTGTAATCGAGCAATTTGGTAATTTGAAACGGCTGGTTTTGGGATCAGATTACAAATTACTAAATTACGAGATTGCCAAATTAGAACATGCCTCCCAGTCCGCCTAGCATGCCGCCGAGACTTGATTGCATGGTTTGATCAACCTTTCTTGCGGCTTCGTTGAGGGCGGCCATGACGAGATCCTGGAGCATTTCCACGTCGCCGGCTTTCACTGCCTCGGGATCGATTTTGATTCCGAGCACCTGTTTGCGGCCGTCCATTTTGACGGTGACTGTCCCGCCACCAGAGGAGGCCTCGACGATGGTTTGCTCCATCTTCTTCTGCAGCGTCTCGTACTGCTGCTTCGCCTGCGACATGAGTTCCTGCAAATTGAATCCGGACATAGGAAAAGCATCGGGTGATCGGATAATCGGGTCATCGGGTGATTGAAGTTCAAAAGCAAAGTCGCTTGCTTTTCAATCACCCGATGACCCGATCTCACGATCATCCGATCATGTTCTATCCTTTCTCGCGATAGTCGATGACGGTACGAATCTCGGCTTTGAATTTTTCCTGCATGCGTTGCACGATGGGATCCTGTTCCGCGCGGCTGCGTGCGCTTCCATTCGCTGCGGGACGGCGCGCGGGAGAAGCGGCCTGCGCGACCCCTCCGGGCTCAACCAGCATTTTTATCGGACGTCCGGCCATGCCACTGGCGGCGGCGCCTGCGATGCGGCGAGCGTCGGCAGTGAATGACATTTCGATCATGGTGCTCGATGCCGGCACTTTGGCGAGCAGCGAATTTCCGTTTAAACTCCACTCCGCTGTCTCGAGGAGTGAAACCAGCATCATCTGATTGCTGAGAGCGGCGAGCGCGGCGTCTCGCAGCGACTGCGCATTGACTTCAGGCTTGGCGCTGCTGCTGCGCTCCGAGATTTCAGTTCGCGCGTCGGGATTCGCATCAGGCTGCCGATCGGCTTCCTGGGGCAACTCAGCGACCGCCAGCGCCGCCGAGCCCATATTCACGGCATTAGCGCTCGATGCTGTCGTTGGTCCGGCGATCGGTGTTGTTTGGGTGGCGCGGACACTCCTGTCCGCGATTGCTGGTTGCTCGCCAAGCGCTTCAGACTTAGGAGTCCCCTTGCGGGCGGAATCGGCTGCGAATGGCGACACAGTGTTCGATCGCGCAGACGCCAGCGCCTCATTGCGCCGCGGCTCTTGCGTCGCTGATGGCGCCGATCCGAAAGAATGGGAGGCAACTGGCGCTGCTAACACCGGCCTTGGTGCGGTGCGAACTGGCGAAGAGGCCGGTGAAGATGCTGACGCTCCAAGGTCGCTCAGCAATTGCTCAATCGGCAGCAGACGCTGAGCATGCGCCATCTTCAACAGTCCGAGTTCGAGGTGAAAGCGCTGCTCCTGGCGGTATCCGAGCTCGCCGTGGGTGCGCAGCATGATCTGCAAATGCCGCGCCAACTCTTCTTCGCTGAATAATTCGGCGATGCGAGCGACGCGTGCGCGTTCGTCGGATGAAATCTGGAGCAGGGCGGAATCCTGTCCCGCAATCTTTGCCACCGTTACATTGCGCAGGAAGCGCACTAACTGACGCGCAAAATGGGTGGGGCTGTGGCCTTCGCCGATCAGTTCGTCGACGAGGACAAGAATTTTTTCGCTGGCACTTTCAGAGACTGACTGCATTACGGTTTCGAGCGCGGCTGCCGGGGCAGAGCCGATCAGGCTGCGAACCGAATCGAGCGTCAGATGATCTGACGTGGAAGCGATGGCTTGGTCGAGGATGGAGAGCGCGTCGCGCAGGGAGCCATCTCCCGCTTCGGCTAAGAGCGCGAGCGCGTCGTCATCGGCGGGAATTTTTTCCTGCGTGACGATGTCGCGCAGTTGTCCCATGATGTCATCGAACTTGACAGCTCTAAAACTGAAGTGCTGGCAGCGGGAACGAATGGTCTGCGGAATGTCTTCCGGTTGCGTCGTGGCCATCATGAAAACGACGTGGCTGGGTGGCTCTTCGAGCGTCTTGAGCAGGGCGTTGAAGGCGGCGTCGGTGATCTGGTGCGCCTCATCGAGGATGTAGATTTTGAAGCGGTCGCGTGCCGGACGGTAGCGCGCGGCCTCGCGCAATTCCCGGATTTCGTCAATGCCGCGATTGCTGGCGGCGTCGATTTCGATCACGTCGACGGCGTTGCCGGCTCGAATTTCGGTGCAGGACTCGCAGATGCCGCAGGGCTCGGTGGGAGGCTTTTCGGCAGAACGGCAATTGAGCGCCATTGCCAGGATGCGGGCGACGGTGGTCTTGCCGATGCCGCGATGTCCGCTGAAGATGTAGCCGTGCGCGATTCGTTCCTGCGCGATGGCGTTTTGCAGGGTGCGGGTGACGTGCTCCTGGCCGATGACGTCAGAGAATTTCTGCGGCCGATATTTACGCGCCAGAACCTGATAGCTCATCCGAATCCCTGATTATACAACCCGGGTAGAGGAGCGGCTTTAGCTGTGGAGGGGAGACGGGGCAAGCCCCGTCTCTACACATTTCTGTTGCCGAAAAATTCAAAGCGTCAGGGCATCGCTAAACAGCCGCGCAATGTGTTTCCCGAGCTTAGAGTGCGCCCCTCAGCGGCTAAAGCCGCATTGGTTTTGCGGGACTTACGGCGCGGCTAAAGCCGTGGCGCTTCAAAACAAAGGTCAAAATCAGGGCTGAGAGGGGAGACGGGGCAAGCCCCGTCTCTACAGATTCTGTCGCCGAACACGGCTATTGCGCGGTCGGATGCTTGGGGGTACCCTCGTAGACCGAGTTTTAGACCGAAGGGGGAGACGTAGCATTATGCAACTAAGAATGAGTACACGAACCATGAATGGGGTCATGCTGGTGGATTGCAGCGGGCGGCTTGTGTTTGGCGAAGAATCGGCGGCTCTGCGCGAAACTGTTAAAAGCGCATTAGCTCAGAGTCCCAATGTTGTGCTGAATCTCAGCGAAGTGAATTTCATCGATAGCGGTGGCCTTGGAACTCTGGTCGCGCTTTATACCACTGCGCGCAACGCGGGCGGAGCGGTGAAGCTTGCCAGCCTCAGCAAGAGAGTGGGCGATCTGCTTCAAGTGACCAAGCTGCTGACAATATTTGAAGTGTTTGACGACGAAGAAATGGCGGCTCGGTCGTTTCTGACGGAAGCTGCTTAGGCAGTGCGCCGGGCCTCAACTAAGACCCGGCTGCTGTAATTCATGCTGCACTGAGATGTGCCGTGTTCGCTTGGCAGAGTGGTTAATTCAAATCACTCAACTCGACAGCCAGCGAATTGAGCGATGACCCATTCTGGACGTCGGTAAGCACCAGCGTGCGAATCGAGTTAGTGGGCGAGGGCAGAACCTGGCTGAAGATGGGGTTCGTCGTTCCCGTTGAAGTTACATACATCGTGTAACCGCTGCCCAGGGAATTGAAGGGAAACGTGATGTAGCCGCTCGCTTGAGTGTAGGCAAGCGCTGAAATGGTCGCTGGAGGCTGGATTCCGCCGTTGCCTCCATTCGCAATGATGTAAATATCCACGGCGGCGTTTTGAGTGCTGGGGGCGGCGTTGATTACGCGAAATTCCACATCGCCGACTGCGGGCACCGTGTTGTTGTCAGGTATTGATAACAGTTGTACTGCGCTGCCATTGGTTCCAGTGATAGTACCGGTCGCAACCAAGGTGTACTGCGCCGAACCCAGGCTGGCGCTCGAACTGAAAACCTGAGTCGTGGTTCCAGTGTTGACACCCGCGATCGTCACACTTCCGGAAGAGGTTTTGGTATAGCCAGAGGATGGCTGATAACCAAAAAAACCGACATCGGTAAATATTTTCCCACCGTTCACTTCTATATCCAACGGGGTTGCATCGTCGCGGATGGCGTTAACGAAACGAATCTGCGTTGAACTGGATCCGCAACTGGTGATGAACACGCTCAGCGCGGTGAGCGCCAATAGGAAGGACAGGGCTTTCAAGAAGCGAAGCATAAGGGTTCTCCAAAAGGCAGTTTTGGT
The DNA here is from genome assembly GCA_003135495.1 of Acidobacteriaceae bacterium. Taxonomy (GTDB): domain Bacteria; phylum Acidobacteriota; class Terriglobia; order Terriglobales; family Acidobacteriaceae; genus Acidiflorens. Next base: position 5,709 of record PLBX01000378.1, read on the forward strand.
CGTTAACAGATTCATGGGATGCATGTATCGTAATCGCAAGTTTCATGCGGGTGTGTAAAATTTTGTATTCGTGCATCCAGGTATACATCGTCGAGGAGAAATTGTTTCTCGCGAGCGTTGATCGCAAAATTGTTTATGCAAAAGAAAGCGGCACAAAAAAGGAGAGCGACAGAGATAAAGAAGAAGTCGGCGTCTGCGGACGATAAGCGCGCACACGTGGTGCGCTGTATTCGATCATTGCCCGCGGGAACGGTGTCGAGCTATGGAGCAGTCGCGCGCGCTGCTGGATGGGCCAGAGCGGCACGGCAAGTGGTGCGTATTCTGCGAGAGGCTCAGGGATTGCCATGGCACCGCGTAGTTGGTTCAGGAGGCGCAATCAGGCTCAGCGGAGAAAATGCGGCTGAACAAAAATTTCGCCTGCGAATGGAAGGCGTGACGTTTCGCGGCGCGCGGGTCGACATGAAGAAGCACGAATTTCATTTTCCGAACTTGAAATTTGGTCGGGGCGAGAAGCGCTAACCANNCCACCCGAGAAGCGCTAACCACCAAAGACACTAAGGTTCACGAAGGCTCTGAGTATTTAGCTTGGTGGACCTTCGTGTCCTGAGTAGTAAAAACTTTATGATTGGGGCAAATTTCCCTCGAGCAAATCGTGGAGTCGATTCGCGGGACAGCGCAATCCTATATAGAAAGTTCCAAATAGCGCATACACCGCGCTGACGTGATCGAAGCGCATTTCGTAAATCAATTTTTTAAAAACCAGCGGATCGTCCGCGAACAAATCGACTCCCCACTCCCAATCGTCAAATCCGATGGAACCGGTGATGATCTGTTTCACTTCGCCGGCATAGCGGCGTCCTACGAGTCCGTGCTCATTCATCTGGCGCTGGCGTTCTTCCATGGGAAGCGTGTACCAGTTCTTATCTTCGCCGCGCTTACGATCCATGGGATAAAAACAGATGTAGCGATTCGGCGGCATGGCCGGAAACAGGCGCGGCTTCATCGCCTCTTTCTGTCGCGATATCGTTTCTTCAATTCCTTTTTTCCACTCGTCGGAGTGCGGTTCAACTCCACGATCGGCCATGGCTTTGTAAGTCTTCAGGGACGATTCATACAGGCCCAACTCGATCACCGATAAGTAGGAAGTTGCGGGTTCCATGAAATCATTGAGGCGAAGCCGCGCGATATCGAGCTCGGCCTGATTCAGCTGATCGAAGGTCTCGCGGAAGTGGAGAAACATCAGATCGCCTTTGTGTCCTAATAGCGAGAAGAGAGCAGACTGGCCGTGGGTTCGGCCCTCCATCTCGGCCAGCACACGCTCGGCCTCGCCCACGATCTCGCGCCGATCGTTTTCCGGAAGGGCGCGCCACGCCGTCCAGCGAAAGCGCATCATCTGGTGAAGTGTGGGATAGCCCTCAAGCGTGAGCGGAACCGCAGGGAGTTGGCCTGCCTCGACAGCAGCCCCTGCGGGAGGAGTTGGATTCATAGTTCGACTCATGGATGGATATACCTCGCCAGCCATTGTAAATCGACATCGCGACAGACCGGCAAATTCAGGTCGCCAGAGACCCGGTATCCGGCGCGCCACCAGCGACAGATTGCCGGAGCCTACGGCAGTGTGCTACAAGCGCTATATGCGCAAATGGATGAGCGAGCGCTTGAAGCGCCGCAAGAAGCCGGGAGACACTCCCGCGAAAGATGGAAGCAAGGCTCCCGAACCGCTGCAACCCAGGTTCTACGACGATGAACCGACCGCGGCTTCCGAAGTTCGCGAGGCACCTGCAGTCAGCCCGCGGCGACCGCCGAAAGTGGAACAACTGCAAGCGCCGGTGTTGGAGTCGCCACAAGCGCCCGCGCCGGTGAATGAAACTCCCGAGATGCCGGCGGAGTCGCCGGCCGCGCCATCGGTCACGTCAACGTCAGCTCCGGGCGGGCGTCCTCGTATCTCGCGGCGTCGCCGAAGCCGCGGTGGACGCGGTGGTTCTCGTCAGAGGCCGGCTGCTGTTCCGCCAGGCGAAGTTGCAGAGCAGCCTTCTGGAGAGGACGCTTCCGAAGCGCAGCCGGAAGTTGATCTCTTGCCGGGTGAGAGCAGGTCGGGTCGAAGCAAGGCGCCTCAAAGCTCTCCGGTTCAAAGCTCTCCCGTTCAAAGCGCGCCAGTTCGCGGCGCACGTCCTCAACCGGCGGGCGCTTCTAGAATGGCGGCTGCTCCTGCCCAGTCCGCCGCTCCGTCTGCGGTTCCGCCAACTCAAAGTGTGGCCGCGGCTCGTCCGTCAAAAGGAACGGTTGTGCTCGCGATTGGGTTGCCGGGATCTGGGAAGAGTTCATGGTTCAAGCGGCATAACATTCATCCGCTCTCAAGCGACTTGTTGCGCGAACTACTTTTCGATGATGCGCAGGAGCAGCGTTTTCAGGACCTGGTCTTTTCAAATTTGCGATCCATGCTGAAAGCGAGGCTGATCGCTCGCCGTCCGATGAATTACGTGGACGCGACGAATCTTACGCCTCATGATCGGCAGAGCTGGATCAAACTGGCTAAAGACTACGGCTACGAAGTGCAAGGCGTGTTCTTCGATGTGCCGCTGGAAATTTGCCTGGAACGACATCAGCGCCGCGGAAGAGCCGTCCCAGAAGACATCATGAGGAAGATGGCGGGGAAGTTGAAGGCTCCGAGCTTCGAAGAAGGCTTCTCGAAAATCACAGTGGTGCGCGTGAAGCAAAAAGAAGAAACGCCTTCGTAGAGACGGGGCTCGCCCCGTCTTCATTCTTACGCATCGAGCGATCTCGCTCTAAAGGGGAGACGGGCCAAGCGCCGTCTCTACGGTCAGGCCTTGAGACGGCGCAAGGGCCGTGGTGACGGTCAGGCTTTGAGATAGGGCAGCAGTTCTCGAAAGGCTGGCGCGCCCGACGATCGCAGCAATTCGTAAAGCATCATCTCCGTGGAAGAGAGAACAGCTCCGGCGGCTCGCATGCGGTCCAAGCCGATTCGCCAGTTGAGTTCCGTCCGCGAACTCACTGCATCGGAAGCGACATGCACCAGATATCCTTCGCGCAGCGCTCCGAGCGCGGTTTGCATCACGCAGATATGAGTTTCCATCCCGCACAAGAGAGCAGTAGTACGCTGGCCGGGCAAGCGCTTTAGCATGGAGCAGAAGACATCGCTGCCAAAGCAGGAGAACATGAGCTTGTCGATTGGCGGACTATCGGGCAGCAGGGAAGCGATGGCGGGCACCGTGTTGCCGAGGCCCTTGGCGTACTGAGTGGTCACAAGCGCGGGAATTTTCAGGATTCCGGCGAGCCGGATGAGGAGCTGCACATTTTTTACCAGCCGTTCCTTCTCCCAGATCGGCGGCAGTAATTTTTCCTGCATGTCGACGACGATCAGTGCGCACTGCTCGGCGTCAAGCGGACGCCGCGCCATCTCCGCATAATCGGAGTCCGCTGCCATGGCTGGCGAAAAGGTTGGGGAGAAAGTATCGCTGGTCGGNNAGCGTTTCGCTGGCCATAGCTGCTCCATTCCTGGAATGAGTTCTAAGATCACTTCTAAAGGATGACTTCTGAAATTTTCTGCTTCCTCACTTCTTGCCTGCTGCTTCAGCGATCTTCTTACTGGCGAGTTGAGACATGACTGCATAGCCAGCCCGGTTCGGATGCACGCCGTCGGTGCCGAGTTCTTCCTTCAGTCCCGACTTTTGATCGACCATGGCGGAGTAGTAGTCGAGGAACTCAACTCCCGCCTGCGGGGCGTACTCTTTCATCCAACGATTGAGGGATTGAATCTTCTCGATGGGCTGAATTTCCGGACGCCACGGGTATCGCGCGGCCGGCAACACTGAACAGAGGAATACGCGAATCCCATTCTTTTGGGCCAACTCCACAATCGAAATCAGGTTGTCTTCTATCGCTTCGAGTGTGATCGGCCCGGTATTCTCGGCGATGTCATTCGTGCCAGCCAGGATCACCACCGCTTTTGGTTTGAGCGCGATCACATCCTGACGCAAACGGAGCAAGATTTGCGGCGTCGTTTGCCCGCCGATCCCCCGGTTCACGTAGGGCTTCCCTGGAAAGGAGTCGGACAGGTTCCAGTTGTCGGTTATCGAGTCTCCGAGGAATACGATTCTGGATTCTCCCGTTACTGCCGGGCCGAGTTGAGTGTCCGCTTCCCGGTAGCGAGCGAGGTTAGGCCAGTCGGGTAACCTTGATTCGACTTCCTGCCGCTGCCGTTTGAGAGATTCGCAAGGATCGTCGGCCTGCTGCGCAGGCGATGTGGCCACGAGAAGCAAAGAGGTCAACAAAAGAAGGATTATTCTCATGAGTGCTGACTACGTTTACATTTTACAAGGCGTCATCGAGACCAGAGCGACATTTTGCGACGACCGCGAAATGGTTTAGAATTCGTCTCAGCCTCGTCGTTCAACGGTAGGACATCTGCCTCTG
>PLBX01000378.1:10168-10456 GCA_003135495.1 Acidobacteriaceae bacterium
ATGGTAAGAGGAGTGGCGGGCTCGGGGTTCACGATAGTCAGCACGTTTCCACTGATTACGCCTTTGATCACTAACTGATCGCCTTGAATGGCCACTACTCGGTACTTCTCGTCGAAGATCGAGGGGAGCCGCGCCATATAGATTGGATGCCCACGTCTCCGTAGGGATGCTTTGCATGTTGCGGCGGGCGTATCAGCGTTATTGTAGACGCGATCCATTTAGGTAAGGCTGTCGCTTCGATCAAGTGAATTACCTCGTTTTGATGGGATGACTTTAGGTGCAATTGGG
>PLBX01000217.1:0-2988 GCA_003135495.1 Acidobacteriaceae bacterium
CCGTCGATCCCGAAATGGCGTTTTCAGTTTATCGATGGCCATCGGCCTACGTTTCTCGAATGCCTATACTGCGTAATCCGCGCGCAATCGATCATCCCAACCAGTGGATTTCCGCCGGACTGCGCCCCGGTGACTCAGGCCATGCTTTTGGATAGCCAAGCACAATCGGCGCCACCACGTGGTATTGGTCCGGCAATCCGAGGCCAGCTTTTGTCAAGGGAAGATCGAGCCACGGGCGGCCAAAACCAACCCAGCATGTCCCCAAACCTTCGTCTCGGGCCGCGAGCATGAAGTTCTCGGCCGCAAGGCAACAATCCTCCGAAGCCTGCGATCCAGACGATTTGGCCAATATCAACACAAGAGCAGGAGCGTGGTGGAACACCGTGAAATCCGGGTCTTCGAGCATATGCTGGACTGATGGGTCGTAAGAAGTCTTCGAGAGGCTCGTAAGCAGCCATTCCTTGGCTTGCTTTGCGTATTCGTCCACCTTTTGGCGATCGATTACGGCAGCAAATGCCCACGGCTGCAAGTTCATCGCGCTTGGCGCAAGAATCGCCGAACTAATCAACTTCTCGATTGTCGCCCGCTCAACGGGTTTGTCCGTATAATTCCGGATAGCCCGTCGCTTCTTGATGACCTCGCTAAATTGCATTAAACCCCCACTCTACCTATACCCTCACTATCGTCGTATGCAGTGGCTTCCAGTTCCATCGCTAACTGGCGACCCGGGGTCCGAGTGATCCCAGGCACTTCGCGACAAACCCGATCTACAGATTAGGCCGTTCCGTCATGGTTACCTGGGCGACTCAAGTAAAGGGCAAACCAGTTCTTTGCCAGTTGGGCTACCGATTCCAATGACCCCGGTTCTTCAAACAGGTGGGTAGCACCAGGCACGATTTCCAACTTCTTCTCGCCTGGCAACTCGGCGAAGGCTTTGCGGTTGAGTTCGAGCACGGTAGAGTCTCTACCGCCAACAATAAGCAATGTAGGCGCAGCCACCTGTAGTAAGGCTTTTCCGGCAAGGTCTGGCCGACCGCCACGCGAAACGACTGCTGCGACGAGAGCAGGGAGTTCCGCGGCAGCAACCAGAGCTGCTGCCGCGCCAGTGCTCGCACCGAAATAGCCAATGCGCAACTGCGCCATTTGTGGCTGATCAAGCAGCCACCCTGTGACCTTCGCTAAACGACCTGCGAGCAACTCAATATTGAACCGCAACGCGGCGGTGTGAGCATCAAAGGCCTCTTCCTCAGGAGTCAACAGATCCATGAGAAGCGTTGCTAGGCCTGCCTCTTGCAACACCTGCGCGACATACCGGTTCCGTGGACTGTGTCGGCTGCTTCCACTGCCATGCGCGAATAGAACGACGCCACAAGCAGACTCCGGAACTGCGAAATCGGCCTGCAGGATTCTCCCGCCCACCGGGACCTGCACGGCTTTTTTATGGTTCGGATTTTGTTCTTTAACCTGATCCATGCAGTCCTCTCGCTGCAGAAGCTTTCAAAAGGCCCGCTTGCCCTGGACGCCGCATAAATTTGCTAGACTAGAACCCCGTCCAAAGTCTCAGGAAGGGTAGCCACGCGGAAGCGCAGGCTGGTAACCGAGCCATCCGCAGAAGTGATATCGAGACCTTCATGGGCGCCTGCCGGATTTCGCTTGAACGTCAGACGTAAAGGATTTGCCACTTGGTAAAGGAGATGACTTCCGCCATCTTGGACTACCGAGATGCAGATTTGACCTCTTGCATCCGGCTCATCGGTGGTGACGCGCTCTAAGCGATTATTGCTCACCTTGACTGATGTCTCGAATCCGAAGTACAGGGAAATAGTCACCAGCCAACCTTCGTGCTGTTGGCTAAAACTATAGAGGAACGAGCCCCATTCTTTTTGGGGTATTTCGACGTCTCCACACTCAGACCTCGCGGCGCGCTCGCCGCGCTCCGGTTCGCCCATGTTCTTTCCTGGCTTCAATAGATTCACCCGATTCTGTATCTATATATCGAGTCGAAACCTTCCCCCAAACAAGACGGGAACAGCACCGACAATCTTCGATCTCACAGCCAGTAAGCCAGCTACACCGCAAACGGAAATGTATCCGGAAACTCGCCGTCTTCCCATTGCGATATTCGTTCCAGCGGTTCGACTGCTCGCGTTTCGTCAAGATGGATCACTGCATCAAATTGATTGGCAAGCCGAGCCTTGAAGTAATGACTGGATCGCTCCGATTCCGGCAAGTAAATAACCCCAATCGCACGTTCGAGCATCTCCTGGTTTAAAACCCCGGAGAGCCAAGGGGCGCCTCGCAAGATCAGGAAGAAACTGGGAACGCCAGTCGCATGGAATAGAGACTCGTAACTGCCACTGAGTGCGGTCCGGACGCGCTTCCGTTCCGCGGGACCATCCCAATTGGAGGCAGCGGTGACTGTGCCAGTGTAGGTTGTAAAGCCTACAAGAATCGCATCTTTCCCGTGCCGCTGGCGCACGAGTTGGCCAACGTTCAGTTCTCCGGATGCCCCCATTTGCGTCGCCCGAGCATCTCCGAGATGAGAGTTGTGCGCCCATACTGCCACTTTGGCGGATGAAGCCCCGATGTGGTTCGTAAGTGCCTCGAGAGTTTCGACCATGTGTTGGTCGCGCAGATTCCAGGATCCAATTTGACTTTCGAACATCGAGCGATAGTAACGCTCAGCGTCTGCTACCAGTCGCGCGTTTTGCTCGGCGATGAAGAAAGCGTCAGGATCCAAATGACCGTCGCGATTGGCGAGATCAGCAGCTCGCTTTTGCATTTCTGTGAGTTGGCTGACCACTTCGTCTTCGCAACTCTTGCTCAAGCCGAACTTAGCGGCGTATCCGTAGGCTTGAGTATCCTCACCAAAACGTTCAAAGCAGGCGTATCGATAGCGCGCTCGTTTGGCTGCCTCCGGATCGACCTTGTCCAGGAAGTCGAGTACTGCTCGAGCGGAAGCATGCAGGCTGTAGAGGTCAAGACCGT
>PLBX01000217.1:2995-10142 GCA_003135495.1 Acidobacteriaceae bacterium
TTGCGCCACATCCAAGTCGGAAAGCGCTTGAAGGAATCGAGGGCTTCTACCGCATCCGCATCATCACCGCGGCCTTGTACATAACGGTTCACGCGGTAGGCATCAGGCCAATCGGCTTCAATCGCAACCGCCGAATAGCCCTTCTCTTTGATCAACCATTGGGTGATCTGTGCCCGTATGTTGTAAAACTCATGCGTTCCGTGCGAGGCTTCGCCCAGCAGCGTAAACCGCGAGTTGCCAACCAGCTTCATTAGCGGTTCGTAGTCCCGACGGGAGCCCGTTGCAGCATGTGCATGCTCACGTATTATCCGAATTTGCGGTGCTTCGTTTTGTGCCACGGCGGGCGCTCCGATTCTTCTTCCTTAGGCAGCGCTTGGAGTCAAAAGGCCTGTAGCTTGTCTTAGTAAGTCGCGTACATCTTCATCGCTCGTTTGCGAAAAGTCCCTATACCATTGGCCAACTGACTGAAAGGGCTCTGGCATAACCGCACAAATGATGTGATAGCCTTCCGATTGGAACTCAGCGCAAGTTGCGCGGGTGCCCACTGGCACGGCGACTATGATTTGGGCTGGTCTCTTCCTCTTAAGTGCCTGCAGAGCAANNGCGCATCGAGGAACCTGTTGCCAAGCCATCGTCGACCAGAATCACTATGCGCCCTTGCACATCGACAGGGGGCCGACCTTCACGGTAGTCACGTTGCCTGCGCTCCAGTTCGCGCTCTTCCTTCGCGGCCACTGCGTCGATTACTTCGTTTGGAATACCGGCAGCCCGTACCACATCTTCGTTCAACACGCGTATCCCACCCGAAGCGATTGTCCCCATCGCCAACTCCTCGTATCCGGGTACCCCTAGTTTGCGCACGACAAAAATATCCAAAGGAACATTCAACATTTTGGCCACTTCGAATCCGACCGGCACGCCCCCTCGCGGCAGCGCCAGGACGACTGTGTCAGGTCGATTCGCAAAGGCCCTCAGCTTGTGGGCTAATAACCGTCCAGCATCGAAGCGATCTTGAAATAGCATGACTACCTCGTTTTGCATTCGTCTAACCGCATTCCAGATGCTTGGTTCCGGCTACCCTTGCAAGCTGGCATGGCCGCCGGCCTTGCCGTGAGGTTCGAAAGTCCGGCCACCCTCGGCAGCTTCGAGTTCAGCCTTTCGGGGGAGCGGCGACCTCATCCTTTTCAATCGTCTCTCGCGGCACCTATCAATTTGCATTGCACGGTACGTGCCATCTGCGCCAATCGCGGCGATTCGCAGCAACCTCTTGCCGATGTGCATTCTCGGAAGAGCGGGTCAGTGTCCGGCTATCGATCGCGTGAGGAACCGGCGTTAATTCGTCGCTTAGACGAAAATCCATCATTTTGCCGCCCGACGATGCTTGAAGAATTCGACCTGGCGCAGGCGCTTTTTCGCCTCTTCAAGCGTTTTGTACGGCCCGCCGAGATTTTTTCCTTTCTCCGATAGAACTTGATATCCGTCTTCAACTTTCTTGATCATGATCAGCTCTCCCACGGTATGCTTTTGCGGGCTGCATAGCCTTCAGTTCTTTGTCGTCCCATCCAATCGACCATCTGAGCGTGGCTCAAGGGTTCGTACACTGAGAACTGGACACGAAGACTCACACACGACGCGGTAGGCGTTCGGCCACATCAAACGATCGGACAAGCCTTGACGAGAACGGATGCCGAGCACGATGAGATCGGCCCGTTTCTGCACGGCGGTTCTCAAAATCGCGTCTGCAGGCGGGCCGCTCTTCACAAGGCAGTCGGTGCTATCCATCGCTGCCTCGCGGAGGTCTGCGAGACCTCTAAGCCGCGCTTTTGTTTGCAGCAGGCGATCCCTCTCGTCCAAAATGTTCTCGGGTGCGTGTTCTAGGACGTGCAACAGCGTGAGGCGAGAACCGTACTTCTTCGCCAATGAGAACGCATAGCGCTCTGCCGCTTCGTATTGGAGAGAGAAATCGGTAGGAAATAGGATGTCGCGAGGACCGGCATCTTTCACTCGGGATCGAGTAACGTTGGGACCGATCGTGAGAACCGGACATGCAGCTTGGCGAAATATCGTTTCCGCGACCGAGCCTAGAATCAGTTTCTTCCACCCCGTTCGTCCATGCGTGCTAATCACGACCAGATCGATCGTCCGCTCACTCACTATTCGCGGCAAAGTCTCTGAAAGCTCTCCATCGGCGACCAGCAGTTTGTCTTGAATATTTCTGAGAAGACCTTTAACAATAAGCTCCGTGTCCAACTGCTGAATATCGCGCCAGGCGGCTTCGCGAGCCGCCTGTACGGCGTCCGGCCCCACGAGTTGATAGGCCGTTGGGTCGAACCAATGAAATAGATGGAGCGTTGCCCCGTAGCGGTGGGCGATTCCGATCGCGTACCCCAGGGCTCGATCAGAGCATTTCGAGAAATCCGTAGCCATCAAGATATTGTGAAAGGCGATCGCGGGAGGTTGCGAAGTCTGCGCGGCCTTGTAGTCTTCCGCAGTAATCGTGTGTGGTTCGTCTACCGTGGCAGGCATGAGGTCGTCTCCTTTTCTTCTGGCTTATTGCCTGCATCGATCCTTCGCAGGAATTCCGCGCCGGCTTCGGGAGGGAAGGTATGGAGTGACAGAGAGTGATCAGGGGTCTCCACAATGGCGTCGTGCCGCCCGACTGCTTTGACTCGTCGGTGAAGCCGGTGAATTTGTGGCTCTGCCACTCCATCCCGTACTAGCACGGGGAACTTGTCAGGGTAGGTGCACGCCGATGACCCATTCTCAGCCAGTGCTTCTCGCGGTATTTTTCACAACTGACTCAACGGGTTAGGCGGAGTGGCGGCAGCGGAAACAGGAACGTTTCACCTCTTCATCTGCTGTCAGACTGACGATATTCGGTCAGCTTCAGGAGAAGTCTTTGAGGAGACTACGTGCGCAACGAGCCAAGTCTTCACACGCTCAGAACTGGAATCCGCACCGCACAAATGATGGCATAGCCGTGGATCCGCAGATTGCCGCCATACGGATAACATCCGGTAACCAGCAAGTCTGCTTTCGTCTGCTTTACCGCCTGGCTCAGCACCTTGGGCACATCACCACTGCCGATTAGTACGTCCGCCTTAGTGCCCATCTCCTTCTGAAGCGCGGCGAGATACTGAGAAGCACCATTAACCAGCTCCTCTCTCCACTTGGGATTGACATAGTTGCCGCCAGGGCCCCAGAACTCCACCGAGGCAGTGACGTGGGCAAGCGTAAGGTGGGCCCTAAACGCCGCGGCTATTTGCGCGGCCCACGACACCGCTTGGTGGCTACGCCCGCCGAAATCGACTGCGCACAGAACGTTGCGAATAGCGAACGCCTTTTGCGGCTGATGATGTTTCTCTTCATGTCCATCAGATTCCGCCGGATGCGTCTTGTCCATGCCCACGCCACCGTACAGAAGCAGCGGGTTGTGGTCTCTTGATGGACGTTCCGATTCTTCCACGTGGGCATCGGTCCAAACTGGGCACTCGCTCCCGTGAAGCACTTTCGCTGTCACAGAGCCTAGAAGAAACTGCTCAAAGTTGTAACCGTGGGAGGGCATCATGATCAAGTCGGCCTTTTCCACCAGAGCCGTCTGCAAAATTGCCCGGGCCGGATTGCCTTTGAGCAACACGCGTCGGATGGCGAGGCCTTCAGGCTCCGGCCTGAGACTCTGGTCCTGGTTTTTCTGGGCTTCTCGAGTAATCGCCCCGAGCATGTCCCAACCATGGAGCTCGGGACCGTCTTCTGGCACTCCGGCAGCATGGCTTTCCGCCGTCACGACATGCAGCATCACGATCTCAGAATGAAAATGGTGGGCCAACATCGCAGCCTGATGAATTACATTCAGCGAGGCATTCGGAAAATCAACCGGCAGAAGGATCGTTTTAATGTTCAGCATCCCGCACCCGCCAAAGAGTCAAATTGCCTCGTCTCCATCTCCCTGCAGCGGTTTGCCCCGTAACGTCAATCTTCCTCAGTGCGTTGAACCTGAGCTCGTTGGTGCTTGGGCGCGAATCTCTTTGGGAGACGGAATCTGCGCAGCGTTCCAACCACCGCCAAGCGCTTTGATGAGCTGAACGCTTGCGACCATTTCTTGCATCCGAAAGTTGACTGCCGTCTGCTGGTCATTTAGCAAAGTCGTCTGAGCGACGATCACGTTCAAGTAAGGATCGACTCCCGCTTTGTACCGCGCTGTCGCTTCGTGCAAACTCCTCGCGGCGGCTTCGACAGCTGCATCCTGCTGGTCGATGGCCTGGGAAAGAATTCTGAGAGATGCCAGATTGTCCTCCACTTGTTGGAATGAGGTGAGCACCGTCTGCCGATAATTCGCCACGGTCTGGTCGTAATTGGCCTGATACTGTTGGACCGTAGCCCGTCGCAAGCCGGCATCGAAAATTGTTTCCGCGAGGCTCGGCCCGACTGACCAGAAGCGGCTTGGCCACGTGAACCAATCGGAGATTGACGTGTTCCCCAACCCACCCGAAGCACTGAGTATGACACTGGGAAAATACGCGGCCTTCGCCACGCCGATCTGGGCATTCGCCTGGGCCATACCGCGCTCCGCAGCAGCAATGTCTGGGCGTCGCTCAAGAAGTTCGGAGGGAATGCCAACGGGCGTTGCTGGAGGTTTAGCTTCCAAAGCCTGTGCTGGAAGGGAGAATGTCGACGCCGGCTGGCCAGTCAACACGGCAATGGCGTGTTCATATTGGGCGCGCAGGACTCCGAGATCGGTGTCCTGTGCTTGCGCCGCTCTTAGCTGGGCCTCCGCTTGCGCGACAGCCTCGTCGTTGCACAGGCCGGCCTGATACTGGCTTTGGGTAAGGTCCAGAGTGTCCTGGTAAGCGGCCACAATGGAATCGAGCAGTTGCTTCAGTGAGTCCTGTGCGCGAAGCTCATAGTAATCCACTGCAAGCTCCGCCTGTTCGCTCAGGCGCACATTCTCCAGATCAGCCGCGCTGGACTGCGCGGCGTAAACGTTGGCCCTCACGCTGCTACGAACGCGTCCCCAGAAATCAGGTTCCCAAGACGCATCAAAAGGTAGCGAGTAGTCAGTGTATGTTTTGATGGTTAATCCCGAGGAGGAACCACCTGTTATCCCGCCAAGCTGACCTGGCGACGTACGTGAATTCATGATGCTCGGATTGGCCGAGACCGTCGGAAAATACTGCGATCGAGCCTGTCTCACCAGGGCGCGCGCCGCCAGAAAATTGGCCGCTGCTGCCGCTATGTTTTGATTCGAAGATCCCGCTTTCTCCTCGAGTTCGTTGAGTTGAGGATCATGGAACGCTTCCCACCATTTGCCCCGAATCGCGGCATCGTCTGGCCGGGCAACCTTCCATTGTCTGTCAGCTTCGTCGCCTTTCTGCGCGAACTCTTTGTAAGTCGGCGGATCTGGGACGGACGGTCGCGCGTACTTCGGACCGACCACACAGGCGGCCTGCAGCAGTGCGGCAGTCAATGACGCGGCCAGTAGTAAATGTGCGGCGATCTGTCCGAGCCGCCTAGACAGATTACTGCGCTGGCCCCGCGAGCCATGCTCACTGGGCACGGCTTTCAAGGCTTGCGCCCTTCCCGGCTCTTCAGTCCGCGATATACACATCGACCAACTCCCCCGGATAAAGATTTAGGTCCTTAGGCTTCTCGATCCTGAAAATGACCGGCAACACCCGAACGTCCACTCGCTCCTGCCTTTGGTCGGAAAGCTCGATCTTGGGAGATACCAAGGGTTGCACTCTCACAAAATCCAGCGGTACTTTGACCTTCGATCCGCGAATAGACATTTCCGCTTTGATCTTCGCGGAAGAGGGCAAGCGAGGCACAAGAATCTCGTCGATATAGCAGCGAACGTGAAGATTGGTTTGCGGCGTCCCCAACACCAGCACTGGGTTCATTCCCTGCGTGTAGCTTTCGTAAGCCCCCTGTGGCGATACAAAGCTTCCGACGATCGTGGTGATGGAAAGCACTACTCCATCCGTCGGTGCCCGAAGCGTGTATTTGGAGAGCAGCGCGCTGGAAGACCGATACGATTTGTCGAGGGCGTTGTACTGCCTCTCTTGATTGCGTACATCGAAGATCCAGGCACCCGCTTTGGTTAGGTCACGCTGCTTTTGTGCAACGTCAAGATTTGTTTTTGCCACTGCTGATGCGTTAATTGCGTTGTCCAGAGCGTCTTTGCTAATCGATCTTGGATCAATCGCGTAAGCCGCCTGTTGTTTTTTTAGTTCGTCCTCCGCGGTTTTCAGGGCGGCTTGCGCGGAAACGACCTGGGCCTCGTTGACGTCGAGGTTTTCCTTCCTCGGTTCGGCTTTCAACTCTTCAAGCATGGCGTGGGAAGCCTGGGCGGCTGATTTCTGCTGCTCGGTCGTTGCTCTCTGGATGGAATCGTCGATTACCAGCAGCGGCGTTCCTTTCCGCACCTCTTGCCCTTCCGAAACCAGGATCTCTTTAACTGTNNCCCGCCACTTCCGGGTACATGTTGATGTTTTCGCCACTGGTCTGTGTGCTTTCGATGATGCCCTCAGCGTAGATTGCGCTGGCATAGGGATTGGAAGCAGGATCGAACGCAGGAGGCAGTACAGGCTTTTTGATGCCGAAGAAATAGGCCGTTACTCCGCCAGCTAGTATGCCGGCGAGCGCAATCGCAAATATCAGTTTGTTCTTCATACCGTGCTCTTTTCTGTCCCCGTCAGACGCCCATCTTCCATGTGCAGGATCCGGGTGGCAAATTCGTAGATCCGGTTGTCGTGAGTGACCACGACGATGCAGCGATTCGCATTGAGAATCTTTTCGTGAACAAACTTCAAGATGGCATTCCCGGTATCGCCGTCGAGCGACGCGGTAGGTTCGTCCATGATCAGGATGTCGGGTTTGCTAACCATGGCTCGGGCGATGGCCACGCGTTGCTGTTCTCCTCCGCTCAGCTTTACCGGCGGAAGATCGGCGCGTCCCTTCAAACCCACTATCTCCAGGTAGCTGATCGCTTCGCGAATGGATTCGTTCCAGTCCTTTTTCCTCAGGATGAGCGGGATGGCCGCATTCTCGGCCGTAGTCAGGCGAGGGAAAAGATGGAAGTCCTGAAATACAAATCCGATATTTTGCAGACGGAAGTCGGCCAGCTCGTCGCCACCCAAGTTCCAGATAT
>PLBX01000311.1 GCA_003135495.1 Acidobacteriaceae bacterium
CACCGGCACGGGGTTGAAGAAGTGCATGCCAATCACCTTGTCAGCGCGCTGGGTAAGAGCGGCGATTTTAGTAATTGAAATCGAAGATGTATTGGAGGCAAGAATTACCTCGGGCTTCATGATTTGATCCAGGTCGCGAAAAATCTGTGCCTTGATCTCAAATTTTTCGGTCGCGGCTTCGATTACCAGATCGCACTCGGCCAGCTTGGAGCGATCGATCGTAGAGGTAATTCGCTTGAGGGTTGACGCCTTGTTGTCTTCTGTAATCTTATTTTTCGTTATCTCGCGATCGAGGTTTTTCGCGATTGTAGCGAAGCCCCGATCGAGAAAGCGCTGCTCCACATCACACAAAATGACGCTGAATCCGACCCGCGCGAACACATGGGCGATGCCATTGCCCATGGTGCCCGCACCAATGACTCCCACTCGCTGAATTGCCATGATTGCCTCATTGAATCTACCCAAAGATAGAGGGGAACTTGAAAGTGTAGCAGAAGGTCAAGAACCTCTAACTTGCTTATCTCTCATCTGCTGTCCATGGATTACCAAAGAACTAAGACCTCCGCTGTGATCGATGTTGAGCCGAATTCCGATTACATTCCTAGCGCACTCCCCGGCGAAGAACTGGGTTCGTTCAGCGTCATCAGCCGAATGGGAAGGATGCGATGCGAAGGCGTTCTTTCTTTAATGTGCGTCTTGTAGTGATAGACGCCGGTCACGATCGCTACCGATTCTGCGAGCCGGTCGCTTTACGGATACCTGGATTCAGCAAAATTTTCAGTGGAAGTGCGCAGCGAGCCAGACAACCGCGATCGCACCTTAGCGGCGATGGACGAAGGAACTAAATTGCCACATAACCTACTGAACAATATTCGAGGATTTCAGATGAGCACAGGAGTGTCCATGCGAAGCGCGGCTATCAGCATCATCTGGCTGACGATGATGTGCCTGGCGACGGCCGCTCAGAGCCCAAAGTCAGCGAATGATGAAACCGGCCAGATTATGGCTCTCGAAAGCGCGTGGAATCAGGCTGAAGTCCAACATGATACGCGAGCCATGGGCATGTTGCTGGGGGAAACTTATACCTACACAGATTCTGACGGAAGCGTATTGAACAAGAACCAATGGCTGGCTCTAATGAAAAAGGAGACAGCGAGTTTCGAACAATTGGGCAATAGCGGGATCAAGGTTTATCTGTATGGAAGCGTCGCCATGGTAACCGGGGGGTATCGGGAGAGGGTAAGACAGAAAAGGAATGTGATTGTGCGATCGGGTCGCTTCATCGACGTGTGGATAAAGCAAAATGGTTATTGGAAATGCGTTGGGGGGCAAGCAACGCTGATTATTCCTTAAGCATTACAGGCCGCCCCTTAATACTAGTTCGATTTTGATGGTCTGATAAAGTAAATCGCGCGTATGCAATATTTAATCCACTCTTGCTGAGTGAAACCCGAACTGAGAGCGGAGAGTTAATGCGAAGAGCGATTGCTGGCGTCATCTTGCTGGTGGCAATTTGCTGTCCTTTCGTTGCCCAAAACGCAGGTGTGCCTGGGAATGAATCAGGGAGAATCTTATCTTTGGAGAACTCCTGGGACCAGGCGGAAAAAAACCACGATTCCCGTGCCATGAGCATGTTGGTGGCGGATCCTTTTGACTACACCGACGACGATGGAAGCTACATGAACCGAGCGCAGTGGCTGGCTCATATCGAGAAGGCGGTGGACGAATATGACTACTTGGAAAGCAGCAAGATGGCCGTGCAGCAGCATGGGAACGTTGCCATCGTTAGCGGAATGTATAAAGAGCAGCTACGGGAAAAGGGGAAGTCGGTTATGCGTTCTGGCCGTTTTACCGATACCTGGATCTACCAGAATGGCGAATGGAAGTGCGCGGCCAGCCAGTCCACGCTTATCAGCAACTAGAAGGTCGGCTGCGATGAACGAGTAACCGATTCGGGCGCCTCCGAATTTTTCCTATTTTTCTTTGGCGACAGTCAAGCGGGTTTCGGCGCGCTGCAGTGCGTCTTCGGCGCGAGTGTAATCGATCTCAGGATCGTCGCTCTTCAAGCGCTCTTCAGCGCGCTCTTTGGCTTTTTGGGCGCGGGTGGTGTCGATCTCCTGCGGACGCTCGGACGCCTCCGCCAAAATCGTCAACTTATCGGGGAGGACTTCGGCGAATCCCCAAGCTACGGCTAGAGTGTGCTCTGCGCCGCCAGATTTGTAAGTAATCGCGCCGACACCTAGCTCGGTAATAAGTG
Source organism: Acidobacteriaceae bacterium (assembly GCA_003135495.1). Lineage (GTDB taxonomy): Bacteria > Acidobacteriota > Terriglobia > Terriglobales > Acidobacteriaceae > Acidiflorens. Next base: position 2,258 of record PLBX01000311.1, read on the forward strand.
GGGCATGGCCGGGAAGGATGCCCAGATAGCCACCGCGGCCGGGGATCTGCGCCTCCTCCGCCGCTTCCTTTACCAGGAGTTTGGTGGGGGTGACGATTTCGAGTTGGAAGGTGTCGGGCATTTTGGTTGTTGGTCGTTAGTCGTTAGTCGTTCGGCATTCGGGGCAGCGTTCTTATTCACGCGCTCCCAACGACTAACGACCGACGACCAACGACTTTTTTACGCTGTTGCTTTCATTTTTTCTGCCGTCTCTAACACCTCTTCTATCGTTCCCTTCATGTAGAAGGCCTGTTCCGGGATGTCGTCGTACTTCCCTTCCACGATGCCGCGGAAACCTTTTACTGTGTCGGAGATTTTCACGTAGCGGCCGGGCGTTCCGGTGAATTGCTCGGCGACAAAGAAGGGTTGCGACAGGAATTTCTGAATTTTTCTGGCGCGAGCGACGGTTACTTTCTGGTCTTCGCTGAGTTCGTCGATGCCAAGGATAGCGATGATATCCTGCAGATCTTTATAAGTCTGCAGCGTTTTTTTGACCATCTGCGCTACGTCGTAGTGATCCTGCCCGACAATTCGCGGATCAAGAACGCGCGAGGTAGACGCCAAAGGATCGACAGCGGGATAGATACCTATCTCAGTTAGGGCACGAGATAGAACGGTTGTCGCATCGAGGTGAGCGAAGGTAGTAGCCGGAGCGGGATCGGTCAGATCGTCTGCGGGAACGTAAATTGCTTGCACCGATGTTACTGAGCCCTTCTTAGTCGAAGTAATGCGCTCTTGTAACTCGCCCATTTCGGTGGCTAGGTTTGGTTGATAACCCACGGCGCTCGGCATTCGTCCTAACAAGGCCGAGACTTCAGAACCCGCCTGGGTGAAGCGGAAGATGTTATCGATAAAGAGAAGTGTGTCGCTGCCTTCTTCGTCCCGGAAAAATTCAGCTACAGTTAAGGCCGTTAAGGCGACTCTTAGACGCGCGCCGGGGGGCTCGGTCATCTGGCCGTAGATGAGCGCGGCCTTTGATTCGTTGGGCTTGCCGGGTTTGATTACCCCGGACTCGGTCATCTCTAGCCAGAGGTCGTTGCCTTCACGGGTACGTTCGCCAACGCCGGCGAAGACGGAAAAGCCGCCGTGCTGCTTGGCTACGTTGTTGATAAGTTCCATGATGACAACGGTCTTGCCTACGCCGGCGCCACCGAAGAGACCGATCTTGCCGCCTTTAAGAAAGGGCTGAATGAGATCGATTACTTTGACGCCGGTCTCGAACATTTCCGCGGTGGTTGACTGCTCGTCGAATCGCGGAGCGAGGCGATGAATTGGCATGCGCTTGTCGCAGGCGATGGGGCCGAGATTATCCACGGGCTCGCCGATTACATTCATAACTCGCCCTAGCGTGCCGCGGCCCACGGGAGCGGAGATGGGGCCTCCCTGGTCGATGGTCTTCATGCCGCGCACCATGCCGTCGGTGGCCTCCATGGCGACGCAGCGGACCCGGCCCTCGCCGAGGTGCTGCTGCACTTCGAGAACGACATTGATGGGGGATGGTACGGTGAAGCCGTCGCTGACAACGCGGAGGGCCTGATAAATGGGAGGCATGGTTGCTTCGACGAATTGCACGTCGACGGCGGGGCCGGCGATCTGGATTACGTGTCCTATATTTTCTGCCATAAATAAAGTTCAATCCGGGCGGTTAAAGCTGCCGATTAATTCCGATCCTTCCGGCGCGGCTGAAGCCGCGCCCCTCCAAAACAAACGCCAAACCAAAATAAAGCAACGCCAAAATAAAGCGAAACCAAAATAAAAGCTAAGACTCGTATTTCTGTGCTGCGATCTATGCCGCTTAAGATATCGTTACTGTGCGGCAGCTGCTCCGCTTACTATTTCTATAATTTCTTTCGTGATCTTCGCCTGGCGCGCGCGGTTCATTGCCAAGGTCAGCGATTCGATCATGTCGCTGGCGTTGCTGGTGGCCGCGTCCATCGCCGTCATGCGAGCGGCGTGCTCGGCAGCTACAGATTCCAGCAGCGCGTGGAAAATCTGAATACCGATGTACTTCGGCAGTATGCCCTGGAAAAGTTCCTCTGGACTTTGCTCGTAAATGTAGTCGACAGGCTGGGTGGCAAATTCGGCTGCGACCTTGTCGATTTCTCCAGTATCGGGCTTGCGCGAACCAACACCAGCGGATTTTGCCGCCTCGATGCGCTGCTTGCGTTCCTCTTGCGTTGCCTCTTCCGCCATCTGGATATCGACTTCGCCGATGGACTTGATTGGTAGAACGCGCTCGGCCACCAGGCGTTGCGCTATGACCGACTTGAATTCGTTGAAGAGAATGTAGACGGCATCGATTTCTTCATTGATATACCGCTCGACGATGCGCTTGCTTAGAGTGGAGGCGAAATTGAAATCCACTTTGCCTAAGACTCCGACATATTCGCCTACGATTTGAATACGGCCGGCGCGTTGTATAGGGGTTTCATTGTCCTGATGGGCGGGAGAAACGTCCGTCGCTCCATCGGTAGTTTTGTTCTGATCTTCAGCATTTTCTGGTTGGCCATCTGGCGCCGCGGCTCTTTGCACGGCGCTAGGATAGCGGCGGCGCATGAAGTCGCGGCCTTTGCGGCCTATGGTTTCGATATCGATATTTGCTTCTGGTTTCGACTGGATGAATTTCGAAACCATTTTCAGAATATTGGTGTTGAACGCTGCGGCTAGACCTTTGTCTCCGGTGACGACAATCAGAAGAATGTTATTTTCCGGGCGCTCGGCCAGCAGGGGATGACGTGGCTCGCCGGTTTCGGGATCGTAGATATCGGCTCGCGACACTAGCGACTTGAGAACGTTAGTCAACATCTGCGAATAGGGGCGCGCGGCCATGGCGCCTTCTTGCGCGCGGCGCAACTTGGCGGCGGATACGGTTTTCATCGCCTTAGTAATCTGCCGCGTGTTGACCACGCTGCGGATGCGGCGCCGGATGTCGAGAATGTTGGCCATGACTTAATGCTTAGTAGATGGTTCTTTTTCTGCAGCTGTCGACTGCTTGGGTGTTGCGCTTGTCGTTTCGTTTGTCGTTTCGTTTTTCGCCCGACGTGGTTCGTCACTCGATGGGCGCTGGTCGTTAGTCGTTTTTTGCTGCTCGCTGTTTGCTGCTTGCCTTGAATCTACGAATTGCTGTTTTGCTTCCTTTATTACTCTGGACATCTCTGATTTTAAATTGTCGTCGAGGACCTTCTTTTCCATGATTGTGCTTAGAAGGCCTGGATTTGTGGTGTCTACGTATTTGTAGAGATCTTTTTCGAAATCGCGGACTTGATCTACCGGCATATCGTCCAGCACTCCGCTGGTCCCAGCGAAGATGATTAGAATCTGTTTCGAGAATGACAGTGGGCTGAACTGGTCCTGCTTGAGTAACTCGACTAACCTCTGGCCTCGACTTAGTTGCTGCTGCGTGGCTTTGTCTAAGTCGCTGCCGAACTGGGCGAACGCCGCTAACTCGCGGTATTGGGCTAGTTCCAACTTCAGCGTTCCGGCTACCTGGCGCATGGCTTTGATTTGCGCGCTGCCGCCTACTCGGCTTACGGAGAGACCTACGTTGACTGCAGGACGAACCCCTTGATTGAATAAGTCGGTTTCGAGATAGATCTGGCCGTCTGTGATCGAAATCACGTTGGTCGGAATATATGCGGACACGTCTCCGGCCTGGGTTTCGATGATGGGCAGTGCGGTTAGCGAACCTCCGCCTAGCTTGTCACTTACTTTGGCAGCGCGTTCTAATAAACGCGAGTGGAGATAGAAAACGTCTCCGGGATAGGCTTCGCGGCCGGGAGGGCGGCGAAGCAAGAGCGAAATTTCGCGATAGGAGGCAGCGTGCTTTGAGAGATCGTCGTAGATGCAAAGAGCGTGGCGTCCGTTATCGCGGAAGAACTCGCCCATGGCGCAGGCGGCATAGGGCGAGATGTACTGCATGGGCGCGGGTTCGGAGGCAGATGCGGCGACGACGATGGTGTATTCCATGGCGCCAGCATCTTCCAGAATTTTTACAACCTGCGCGATCGAGGAACGCTTCTGGCCGATGGCGTTGTAGATGCAGACGAGGTTGTTGCCCTTGTTGTTGATGATGGTGTCGAGAGCGACGGCGGTTTTGCCGGTCTGGCGATCTCCGATGATGAGTTCGCGCTGACCGCGACCGATGGGAATCATGGAATCGATGGCTTTTAATCCTGTGGCCATGGGCTCGCGAACCGGCTGCCGCTCGATGACTCCGGGGGCGATACGCTCTAGAGCGATGAATTGATCCGAGGCGATGGGACCTTTGTCGTCGATCGGCACTCCGAGCGAATTAACGACACGTCCGATGAGACCATCGCCGACGGGAACGCACATGATTCGGCCGGTGCGTCGGACTTCGTCGCCTTCCTTGATCTCGGTGAATTCGCCGAGGAGGACGACTCCGACCTGATCTTCTTCGAGGTTCATGGCGATGCCGGCTACGTTGTGCGGAAAGCTGAGGAGCTCTCCGGCCATAACTTTGTCGAGGCCGTAGACGCGGGCAATGCCGTCGCCAAGGGTGATGACGGTGCCGACTTCGTCGACCGCAATTTTCGATTCGTAGTGCTCGATTTGCTCGCGGAGTAATTGGGTTATTTCGTCTGCTTTGATTTGGGCCATAAGTTCAGCTGTCAGCTCTCAGTTTTCAGCTCTCAGTAACTTCAAGTGCGCTTCGAGCTTCGGGCTACGAGCTTGGAGAGAACCCGATTGTTCGTAGCTCGCGGCTCGAAGCTCGTAGCCCTCAACTCTCTATTAATTGTTCTCTAATTCTTTCTAACTGGCCTTTTACTGAGCCGTCGTAAATGGTGCTGCCTACTTGGACTACAGCTCCGCCTAACAGCGAGGCGTCTTGATCGTAATGGGCGCGCACTTTTTTGCCGATCATCTTTGCGATCTCGGATTCCAGTGCTTTTTTTTCGGGGTCACTTAGCTGTCGGGCGCTGCTTACTTGCGCTTCTGCGAAACCTTGGCGCTCATTTAATTCCTGTTCTAACTGTTTCAGTATCTCGCCGAATAGCGGCAGACGGCGGTGATCGGTTAAGACGGCTACAAAATTCCTCACCTGTCTTGTGGTGCCGAGGCGCATGGTGATGGCGTCTAGAACGGCGCGTTTACGGTCGCCGGGGATGGATGGATTTTCCATGACACGGCGTAGGGGATCACTCTCTTCGAACAGCGCTTCGATGCCGTGCAATTCCTGGAGCATGCGCGCGGGATCAAGGAGATTGCTCTTCGTCATCACCACATCGGCGAAGGTGCGGGCGTAGGTTCCGACAACGGAGGCCATTAGCGGCGGTCCTTTCCATCGTCATTGCCGTGATCATTTGAAGCTGGCTTTGAGGCTGGCTTTGANNGCTTTGAGGCTAGCTTCGAGGCAAACGAGCGGACCAACATTTCGTCGGTCGCGGAATCGACATTGATCTGCTTGGTCGCTAGGGCAATCGCTAAGCCAGCGGTATGAGTGGACAATTCGCGGCGAGCCTGTTTGGCGGCGGCGGCGATTTCCTGCTCGGCGGCGAGGACCACTTTTCGAATATCTTCTTCGGCGGCTTTCTGGATGCGAATCTCTTCGGCATCCGCTTCCTTCTCTGCGGCGGCGTGCATTTGACCGATTTCGACGTCCAACTGGCGCAACCGAGTTT
>PLBX01000191.1:0-6643 GCA_003135495.1 Acidobacteriaceae bacterium
CTGCAGAGATGCTTCTGTTTTGAAGTACGATCTATCGTTGAAATTATTTAAGAGACGAACCGCATACTAGCATAAAAAAATCGCCGCGTCGGTGCGTTCAAATAAAAAGTTTTTGCGGACGCGCTTTATAGAATCCCGATTTCAAAACGCTGTCAAGTGTCGAGAAACTAACTGCCGCGCAAAGTGTGCAACAAGAAAAAAAGATAAATGGAGCGACGCGCGTCCTCGTGAGCCTGCCCTGAGCGAAGTNNGCAAAAAAATTTACCCATTACGAAATCGGCCGCCGCTCGCGCCTCGCCGGCGCCGTCGACTTATAACTTCCCGGATACACCACCACCGAACGTCTTCCACCCTCGCCATCGCTCTCGGTACGCAAATCTTTTTCTTCACGCAGCGCCAAGTGGACGATTCGCCGCTCCCGCGATGACATCGGCCCAAACCGGTACGGCTCGCTCGTCCGCCGCACCTGTTCCGCAGCCACCCGCGCGGCAAGTTGCAGCTCATCAATTCGCATCGCGCGAAAATTCTTGCAGTCAAACCAGATCTTTTCGTGCTCGCTGCCTTGTAGATGCAACACCTCTGAAGCGAGCAACTCAAACGATCGCAGCAATTCGCCGCCCCGGTCCAGCAAGAGCGAAGAATCCGGTCCCGCAAACTCCACCAGAATTTCCGGATGCTCCCACTCGCGATTCTGCGCGATCGGCGGATCGACCGTAATCCTGTATTTCAACTTAAACCCGCCATTCGAAATAACGTTCTGCAGAAATTCACCAATCTGTTTCGCAGCAGCAACTTTGTCAGTGATCGGCATAAGTAAGTTCTCAGCTGTCAGTTCTCAGCTCTCAGTAAAAGCCAAGGGCCTTCAGAATTTGCGTCAAGGTATCGCTTCAGCAATACCGATTCTTCTTCGAAAAATTCGCTCTTCGAGATAACCGCGGTTCAGCGCTGGATTTAACTGACAGCTGATAGCTGACAGCTACTTCTCTTTCTTCCGCGCCCGCTTCGCCATCATCTCCCTCATCTCGCGCCCGAGGGACGTGCGATTCATGACCGATTGCTGCACGATTCCAATCAGCTGTCCCGCGGACCAGTACAGTCCCAGCCCCGCCGGCAAATTCCAGCTCATAATCCCCAGCATTCCCGGCATCATCACATTCATCATCTTCTGCTGCGCTGGATCCATCCCCGCCTGCGGCGTCATGCGCTGCATGATCAGCATCGTCACAATAATTGCGACCGGCAAGATATGCCACGGATCGGGCGCTGAAAGATCGTGCACCCACATCCACGGCGCATGCCGCAAATCCATTGCCACATTCAGCATGCGATAGTATGCAAAAAGGAACGGCATCTGAATCACCAGCGGCAAACATCCTCCCGCCGGATTCACGCCTTCCTTCTTATACAACTCCGATATCTCCGCGTTCATCTCCGCTTTTCGCGGATCGCGCAAACTATATTTCTTGTATTTTTCCTGGATCGACTTGATCTGCGGCGCCACGCGCTGCATCTTCAACATCGACTTCATCTGCGCCAGCCGCAGCGGCAGTAATGCCAGATTGATAATCAAAGTCTGCAGCAGAATCGCCCAACCCCAGTTTGGGACGATATGGTTGTACATCCACTTCAGCCACAAGAATAATGGACGCGCGATAATCCCTAACCAGCCAAAGTCGATGATCGCCCGCAAATCAGGCTCTGCTCCCGTTATCCCCGGGACCGGTACCGCTTCCAGATCCGACAACGCCTTTGGCCCCACATATATCCGCTCTTCAGTCGGCCCCTTCACGTTGCCGACCGCCGCGCCCAGCACGTCAACTTTGTCCATCTGCTTGTTGTTGGCGTCGGAAGAGTTGTGCGGAATCTCAATCGTGTTATGCAGCGTCACCATCGCCGCGCTCTGCGGAGTTTGCGGCAGAAACACCGCCGCGAAATATTGATCCGCTACTCCAGCCCAGTTGAATGGCCCCTGAAGCGTCCCGCTCCCGCTGATCTTTTTAATCGCCAGCCGCTCGACCTTGTCGTCGTACTGATAAAGGATTTGCTCCGTTGCGTATTGCCGACCCGTTAAATCCGAGCCGAACCCTGCCGGCCACATCGGAAGCGCCGCCACCGGCGAATCTTTCTGCGTAACCGCAGTATTGACCGCCACAACATAACTGCTGCGATCAAATTTAAAACGCTTCTGCATCGAAACGTCGCCATCGCTGTAACTAAAATTAATTTCCGAAGGTGCCGCCCCTCCCGCGCCAGATTCTACATACAGCACCGAGTTCAATTTATTCCGCAACCCTTCGTCGTAAGTCCACAACGACAGCGGATAGCCATACTTTTCGGCCGCAGCATGATTGACCAACTCCAGCTGCCCGTCCTTGTCATCGGTGTATTTCTTGAGCACCCAAGATTTGACCTGCCCGCCGCGATTGGTAAACACGATGCGATAGACGTCATTCTCAATCACCGTCTCCGCTTCGGTAGTAGCCTGCTGAACCCCTTGCGTAGCGGCGGACGCACTCGTCCGCCCCGCAGCATGCACCACGCCAGCATTCTGCAAATCTTGCGCACCAGAATTAGTGGGACTTACCGGAGGAACTTGCGCCTGGTTGGAACTCGCCTGCGAACTCTCGCGCGAACTTTCCTGCTTAGCCGGAGGCTGCGGCCCATACTTCTTCAACAGCGGCTGGAACAGCATGATGACCAGAAATGTCAGCGCAAATACCAACAGCAGCTTGCGCTCCATCCCGGGTTCTTGTTGAGGATTCTTAAATTCTGCCAAATCAGTGACTCATCTCTTGTTCAATAACTCACGTAGCAATATCACAAAGCCGAGGGTGCCCCATTCATTCGCGTTTTTTGCGAATGAGTGGGATCCACCGCATCACCCTTCACCACCGGATCCAATCCGCCCTTCGCCAGCGGATGACATCGCAACAGCCGCCACGCCGCCATACCCAAGCCGCGAACCGCGCCACAGCGCTCTACCGCTTCCATCGCATACTCCGAACAAGTCGGCACGTATCGGCAGGACACCGGAAGCGACGGCGAAATCCAACGCTTGTACGCTCGCAGCATCCAAAGCGCGACAGCCTTCATTTCGCCACCATCTTTTTCGCAATCACTTCGAGGGCTTTTCCAACTTCGTCAAGCACCACCGCAAATTCCACTGTGAGCACCGACTTCTTCGGATTGATCACCACATCCACCGCGCCCGCGCCCTTCAGAACCATTCTCCGCTGCCGCACCGCTTCGCGCAGCCGCCGCTTGATACGGTTCCGTTGCACCGCACCGCCAAGCACTTTTCCCACCGTAAACCCAACGCGCGCGCCTCGATCTGGCAGCTTGCTCTCCGGCGAATCATTCACCGCCTGCCGCAGATAGAACACGGTCAGGTGCGAGGAAAAGTGCCGCCGCCCTTGCTTATAAACGCGATCAAAGTCGGAATGCTTCAGCAGACGCGCCGCTCGAGGAAAGCTCGCTCCCGCGCGCTCCTCTGCATTCCGCTTCTGAGCGTCGGCGTTCACCGGCTCACAATCCTGCACAATAATTAGTAATACGATGGCCTTTACTGCCCAATTGTGGGGAAACTAATCGCGGAAACCCGGTGCTACGGAAACACGCTTGCGCCCCTTGGCCCGGCGGCGCGAGAGCACCGCAGCTCCGCTCTTGGTCTTCATGCGAGTCCGGAACCCGTGCTTCTTCGAGCGCTTGCGCTTGTTAGGTTGAAATGTACGTTTCGGCATCGAAAATCCTTGCTCCTGATTGAGTCAGCTTACCTGAGGCGAACCGTAAGTATAAATGACCGAGAGCAGATGCGGCAAACGGGTGGAGGGGGTTAGAACTTAGCGGGATGAATCGGGGTGAGCAATTCTCACATGAAGCGCTAAACGATTACTGCGATTGTGTCTTGGAATCAGAATCCTTAGGCCACTTTGTCGAATAGATCTGTACCATGCTTGTATCGCTCATCATGACGAGGCGGCCATCCGACGTGAGACTGGGAAAGCCCACCGTTCCATCGATGCTTGCCGACAACCCATCTAATTTGGCCACTTGGGTCCAGCTCCCGTCAGGAATTGACAGACGATAGATTCCTGGTTGGTCCCCCAGCATCGCCATGTAGAGCGATTTGCTGTCGCTCGACCAGATCCAATATCCCCACGCAGCCTGGAATTTTATTAGGTCCTTCCAAGTGCTGGACTGCGCCGAGTAGAGCACCATTCGCGGTGGATTCTGCGCGATCGCGACCAGGTATTTTCCATCCGGCGACCAGGAGGGCACGTAAAACCCTTCCGATCCATTCATCACGGATATTTTGCGAGTTATGAGATCGAGAACCTTAATGCCGGTGAGCTGGCCGGGCAGAGGGAAATCGTTGAAGGCAATTGCCTTACCGTCGGGGTACCAACTGGGCGCGACCTCGTTGTGAGCATCCGGGATCAGTTTCTCCGGACTTCCGCCATCCACTGAGATTAGATAAAGCTGGTGCCAGTCGGAAAATACAATTCGTTTGCTATCTGGCGACCACTGCGGCATTGAGGAAAAGATATCCGTCAATTGACGTTTCTCGCTTCCATCTAATTTGCTGCGCCAAAGGTGATGCCTGGGGTAGTCGACGTATGCCATCCACTTTTTGTCAGGCGAGATGACGAATGACGAGGCGGGCAAGCCATCCAAGAAAGGAACGAACAATTTACTTTTTGGATCATAGACACGCAACGCGCCTTGCCCGATGCGGCCGATCATAAACAGCCCTGAGCTATCGCGGATTGGAGTGGCCCACGAAACGTCTAGTTGGCCTCCTGTAAGGCGCGCGGCAGTAGGTTTTTTCCAGAACTCAAACCATCGAGGCTCAATAAGTTCGTACAAGTTGCTAGTTCCATCGCGGCGCGAGACGAAGACAAAATGTTTCCCATCCGGCGTCCACTGTCCTTCCTCCTGATCGGCATCCTCTGGCCAATCGAGCATGAGACGATGCGGGTTGCTGCCGTCGGCGTTTAATTCCCAGATTTTGGGTGAATCAGCCGAAGCACCTCCGACATTTACGTTGTCCCCAAGAACCGTGACACGAATGTGGCGCGAGTCGGGAGAAAAATACGCAGCGTCGAGGCGTTTTGGTGCTTCCCATATCTTTTTCTGATTTGAGCCGTCGCGGTCGCTGAGAGAAATAGATTTCAAATCGACATAGACGATAGAACGGCCATCGGGAGACCAATGAGCGCTACGAGCAATTTGACTACGCACCATCCTCGGATAGCCGCCGAGAACGGGAACGGACCAAATCGATCCTCTTGCCGTCTCGTCATCAGGGTCGGGTTTTAAGGCAAGCATCTCCGAGCCATCAGGAGAAATGTCCAGAATTCTCGTTCCCGCTAAAGACGCTCGCATGGCCGCCGTGGACCCACCCTTAACGGACATTTCGACGGGGATGCCTTGACTCTGAAAGTAGAGTCGCGACCCGTCGGTGACGATTGGGCCATCTTTGAGTTCAGGAGAAGAAGTGATCTGCTCCGAATTGAGCGGACCCGAAACGTGTGTAGTTGCATTAATACCGAAGAGCAGAAAAAGAAGCAGCAGAGCAACGATCGCAACCGTTAGAATCCATATTGACTTGGTACGCGAAGCGAATGCGGGCATTTGTTTCACGGGCGTCGACTGCGACGATTGTCGCTTGAGCCGCCGGAGGTCAATCAACAAGTCGTTGGCGGATTGATATCTGTCGCCCCGGTCTTTTTCGAGGGCCTTGCCAACGATGCGTTGCAGTTCGTCGGGTATCTCGGGATTCAGCGAACTGACCGGTTTAGGTTCGCCCCGCAGTATGTCCGCAATCACCGAGGCAGACGATTCGCCGCTGAATGCATGCCGCCCCGTCGCCATCTCGTACAAGACCGCGCCGAAAGAGAAAACATCGCTACGCGCATCTACATCCTTGTCCTGCACTTGTTCGGGAGACATGTAAGCAATGGTCCCAACAATCTGTCCTCGTGTGGTGAGTGAGCCTGAGAGAGTGGCTGCATTATCGGTTCCCGGACCGTCAAGGCGGACGCGTTTTGCTAAACCAAAGTCCAGGACCTTGGCATCGCCGCGGCTGGTTACAAAGATGTTCAGCGGCTTAAGGTCGCGGTGCACTATTCCTTTCTCGTGTGCCGATTGGAGAGCATCCGCTATCTGCAAGGCCAGATTGAGAAATATTTCCAGTGGCAACGGCCGTCCGCCAATCCTTGTTTGCAATGTCTGTCCTTCCAACAACTCCATTGCGATGAAGGATTGGCCATCCTGCTCTCCAATGTCGTGGATCGTGCATATATTCGGGTGGTTCAAAGCGGAGGCGGCCTGCGCCTCTCTCCGGAAACGGGCGATGGTTTGTGGATCGCGAGCAACATCCGTGGGCAGGAACTTCAAGGCCACCAAGCGGTGTAAGCGTGTGTCCTCGGCTTTGTAGACCACACCCATTCCGCCGTCTCCCAGCTTTTCAAGCACGCGGTAAAAGGATATGGTTTGACCAATCATTCGAGGCGAATCTTACGTGGGCGAAATAGGCAAGTCAATGAAAGCGATAGGGTTGGTCGGGCCTCGAAAAGATTGCTGTACTCAATTGCGAAAATGGCCTGATTACAAATGAATTGTGGCATTCGGATGTCATGAA
>PLBX01000191.1:6694-7191 GCA_003135495.1 Acidobacteriaceae bacterium
GGTGGAATGGTGTCCGGCGTTTCGCGGACAGGAGTGTCCGCGCCACACGACCCGCTCGGGCGTATCGACGAAGTAGTAGTCACCTACTTCGCCCAGCCCCACTCCTACACCACCGACGACATCGTAGAAATCTCCGCCCACGGCTCCCCCATAGTCCTGCGCCACATCGTCGAACTTTCCCTGGCTCGCGGCGCCCGCCTGGCCGAGCCCGGAGAATTCACCATGCGCGCCTTCCTCAACGGACGCCTCGACCTAACTCAAGCCGAAGCCGTCCGCGATCTCATCGACTCGCAAACTTTATTTCAGGCGAAAGTAGCCGCCCAGCAGCTCGAAGGCGCACTCTCCAATCGCCTCAAGCCCATCAAGAAAAAATTAATCGATCTGATCGCCCTGCTCGAAGCCGGCATCGACTTCGCCGAAGACGATGTCTCCGTCGCGCCAGACGCCACCATCCTCAACCGCATCGCCGAAGTAAGAGCTCCACTCGAACAACTCGC
>PLBX01000441.1 GCA_003135495.1 Acidobacteriaceae bacterium
GATACACAATTCCTCCAGACCAGCAGCAGGCACTGGACAATGACCTTCAGCTCTTGCTTCAGAACCCCGAGACGAGCGTAGTCATCGAGGGGTACTGCGACGATCGCGGATCCAGCGGGTACAACTTGACGCTCGGTGTAGAGCGTACCGTAGCCGTCAGGCAGGCCTTGGTTGAGGGAGGGGTCAGTCCCGACCGCATCAAGAGGGCGACCTTCGGGAAAGAAAAGCCGGTTTGCGTGGAGCATTCTGAGAATTGTTATCAAGGCAATCGACGAGTTCAGTTTGTGCAAGACCAGCACCCGTCGAGTTCATTAAACTGATCTTTGACTGGGTCCCCGATGAAAGCTGCTGTCCTAACCTCTCCGCAGGATATCTTGAAGCACCCGCTTCGGATCGTCGAGGTTCCCTGTCCTGGACTAGTGCCGGGATACGTTCTGCTACGTGTGCGAGCCTGCGGTGTCTGCCGGACTGACCTGCACATTGCCGAGGGCGAATTGCCGCCGCGTCGCGAAAACCTCATTCCAGGTCATCAGGTAGTGGGCGAGATTGTCGATGGAGCTACGACGGAGTTCCCGATTGGAACCCGAGTGGGCGTGTCTTGGGTCGGCGGAGTTGATGGGAAGTGCTGGTACTGCAAAAGGAATCTGGAAAATCTCTGTGACTCTCCCACCTTCACCGGATACACGATCGATGGGGGTTACGCCGAGTATGCGCTCGCGCGATCCGATTTCATATTCTCGCTCCCTTCAGCGCTCGATGATCTGCAGGCCGCCCCGCTTCTGTGCGCTGGCATCATCGGCTTCCGAAGCATTCGGGTGGCTGGCGTACAAGAGGGCGACCGTGTGGGGCTATTCGGTTTCGGAGCCTCAGCGCATCTGGCCATCGCAGTTCTGCGAGCTTGGAAGTGTGAGGTTTACGTCTCCACGCGGGGGGCATCCCACCGGCAACTAGCAAGTTCGCTCGGAGCGACCTGGGTCGGCAAGGAGAGAGATAAACCGCCTGTGAAACTCGACCGAGCAATCACATTTGCCCCAAGCGGAGATGTCGTTGTTGCCGCTCTGGCCAGCCTGCGCAAAGGCGGCATTGTCGCCATCAACGCGATTCACCTCGACCGCATCCCGGAGTTCAACTATGACCAACTCCTCTGGGGTGAGCGTCAGCTTCGCAGCGTCGCGAATATGACTCGGTCCGACGCTCGGGACTTTCTTCAGATCGCTGCTGCGATAAACCTTCGGCCCAGAATCACAGTTTTTCCGCTGGCCCAGGCAAACGAGGCATTAATTGCACTAAAGAGTGATTCCGTGGATGGTGCAGTAGTCATCACGCCATAATGAGGTCGATTGTGGGCGTCTCCAAAGTTCTTGCGAGGAACGAGGAGAAGCGAAGCAAAGAAGTCGAGCACGCTCGCGCAGTGTGACATCGACTGTGCTCCTTGAACTTCTGTTTGGATTGGCTGGCATGTAGATAAGCGAGTGTACTGGCCATCGTTTTGCAACTGGGGTGTAGAAAGCTTTCGGCTTTGAGTTAAGAGTAAATCTAGTTTCATCAGCGAAGGAGCTCCGGCCATGAGATCAACAAAATGCCTGATTCTCGCAATTGCTTTAGGTCTTTTTAATGTCGTGACGCAGCCGGTTCTGGCTCAAGACGGCGCGGCGACTTACAAAGCCAAATGTGCCGCTTGTCACGGTACCGAAGGGCAGGGAAGATCGCTCCGGCACTGAAGGGTTCGAGCTTGAGCGCCGACCAAATTGCTGATCTTCTCACCAAGGGCGATGACGGCAAAAAACCACCTCACAAGAAGGCGATGAGCGGTCTGTCGGCCGACGATGCCAAAGCCGTCGCCGCGTTCGTGAAGACCTTGAAATAATCTGAAGGAAGAGACAGCTTCCCGATCTGAGGAAGGAACTCCAGCTTACCTAGACGACTGCCCGACCGATCCGTCCCAGGCCAATACCGATTAGAAATGTCACTAAACCTTCCACCGCCCCGACGAAGGTCATCTCTAATCCACTTGACCACCAGGAACGAATGGTGAGGAGCGATTTCGCGGCACCCACCGCAAAATGAGCGATTAGAGAGATCACTGCCGCCCAAATCACAGCCCGATAGCCACTCATGAAGAAAAAAGGAACGATTGGGATAAATGCGCCCACTGCAGTGGAGGTAGCCCCCGAAATGGCGGAGGTCCATGGTTTGCTGAGGGCATTTTGTGTCGTGTTCAGGCGCTCCTGTGCCAGCGCCTTTACGAGCTCAGACTTATCGCGGGCTAAGTGATCAACGAAACGGTTAGCTTCATCGGCAGGCAAGCCGCGAATCTGGTAGGTAAGCGAAAGCACTTCTCGGGCTTCGGCCTCGTTGTACTCGACCGCGTCGCGCTCACGGGCAAATTCCGCATCGTAGATTTCTCGTTCGCTCTTAGCGGCCAGATAAGCCCCGGACCCCATCGATAGCGCGCTCGCAATCATCCCGGCAAGTCCCGCGATAAGCACGAACTTGCTATCGCCGAGGGTCGCTCCGGAAACACCTGAAACAATTCCGAAAATTGCCCCCAAGCCATCATTGACCCCGTAGATCGCGTCCCCGATCCAGCCTGCCGCTTGATGATGGTCTTCTTCTCTTGCCGCCACCAGCTCATCCAGCGCCGCTCTCGCCTGATCTGCCGAGGGTTGAGGAAGAGGGCGACGGTCGCGGATGAGACTATCCAGTATCCGATAGTGTTCGCGTTCGTCCTCAAGCACCTGCTTGAGAATGCCATTTGTGGGCTCATCCGCGACTTCCTGAAGCTGTTTCGCATACTTGGCAATATCGTGGCTCTCGTCCAGTTCCAGCCGGCGCAGTGCCAGGGCCTTCCCGCCCACGCGGTTGGCAAGAGTATCGGCTTCGCCCGCCGTATAGCAAGATCCGAAAGCGAAGCAGTCCAGCGGTTCCAATGACGAAAGCCACGATACCCATTCCGACGGACAGCACACCTTCCGTGGAAATCGACGATCGCGCATAAGGTAACAGGAGAGCCCCACCTATTGCGCCGGCCCCAAAACAGGTCAGAAGGATTCCGTAGCCAATGGAGCCCGATCCAAGATTGTGCGCAAGTATCGGCAGCAGCGCCCACAAGGAACTCGCAAAAAACATCGCAACTCCGGCGCGCACCACGACGCCGCGAAGGACGGGAGCATAGTGGAAGTACCTGAATCCGGCAGCAATGCTTTCGGATATCGTTTCCACAGGCGCCAAGCGTCGTCGGACTGGCCGCTTCCAGCGAAGAATCACCGCTATCACACCGAGGAACGAAGCGGCATTGAGCACGAAAGTGGCACCTGCCCCAGTAACCGCGACGATCACTCCTGCCAGCCCAGGACCGATCGCACGAGAGAGATTGAACTCAATACCATTGAGAGCAAATGCGGAAGTCAGATCTCCTTTGGGCACCATGTCCGGAAATATTGCTTGCCAAGCCGGGGCTTCGAATGCTGCCCCGATTGAGACCATCAGAATCAACCCGAGCAATAACCAAGGCGACATGACGCCAGCGATCGTGAGTACTGCCAAGGCAACGGAAAAGCCGAACATCCAAAGCTCGGCCGCCAGAATCAACTTGCGCCGGTCGACTACATCGGCAAGGGAGCCTGCAATAATCGCAATCAGAAAAAACGGAAGGGTCGAGACTGTTTGGACGAGAGCTACGAACGTTGGCCTTCCACTGAGCGAAACCATTAACCAAGCTGCTCCCACGCTCTGCATGAAAGTTCCAACATCGGAGACCAAAGATGCGGCCAGAAGAGACCGAAACACCGGAATTCGAAGGGGGCGCCTCGCACTTGCTCCAAGCTAAGTTCCCCCGGGGGCTTACCGGTCACTAACTCGGCCCCGTCTTGCCGGATTTGCAGCAGTAAGTCCTCTCCAGCAGTATCCATCGAAGTGACACCGCTGAGATCTACGACTACTGACTTTTCATGGGGAAAGACAGAGAGCATGTGATAACAGTGTTGGAATTCGTCAACCCAGGCACCCGACAACTTTCCCTCAAGCACAAACGTCGCTAGATCAGGTTCATTGTGCATCGTGATGTTCAGCATGTGCGTTCCGCCTTTCAGTCGCTTCCGACATGCTTGCCTTGGACAGCGAGCGCATAGGAACCAGGCAAACGCCAAACGGGATTCAAGATGTTCACTTTGCGCTCACGCGCCGAGCCTGAGCGGACTTCACCATTCCCGATGCAAGCCAAATGCAGCCGATTATGATCGCCTTCTACTCTCCCAACAGAATGTTCGACGGCAGATCGGTCTCCACTGGATCTTTGCACCGGTCGCTACGGATCGTCAGAACCGGACATCTTGCTCTGCAGACGACCTGATGGGCCGTTGACCAATACAGGTGCGCCGCGGCGCGGGGTGCAGCCAACTTCTTCACCCCCATGACGATAAGGTCGGGCTGACAGTTGGCTAGGGCATCCGCAATTCCCTTCGGCACGAGGCCAAATGACACCAGATACTCCACCTCACAGGTCAGAATCTCATCTTCTGGAATCAGAGCACGAAGCCGACGAGTTGCGTCCAGACTTTCCAACTGCCGCTTTTCGGAAACCTTGATGACTGTTTCCCAGGAAAGATGAGGTGGAACAGGTTTGGGAGTAACTATATGCAGCAGAATCAGGTCGCCGCCATTTTTGTTCGCAATGGAGATTGCATACGGCAAGGCGGCTAGAGACGATTGCTCAAAGTCGGTGGGGAATAGGACCTTGCGAATGGCCAATCCATCCTCACGAGGCACCAGAACCTTGGCGCCCACAGTCAATACCGGGCAAGTAGCAATACGGAACAACTCCTCCGCGACAGAGCCCAAGAGAAATTTGTTCAATCCGCCCCTACCGTGTGTACCCAGCACAAGCAGATCGATGTTGTTCCGCCGAATCAAGTCCGCGATGACTTCCTGGATAGGGCCGCGCTCCACGATGTCTTCGTGCGGCAGACCGAGCAGGAATTTCCCAGTGCCGAGGGCCTGCATATTCGCCTCAGCTTCCACATAACCGCGGTCTAGGCTAGCCGGCAGCGGCTCCATCGGAATTTGCGGCGGCGCTTCAGCGGGAAGAACATGAACAATGCGGAGCTTGGCACAGTGAGTCCGCGCGATACCTGCGGCATACGTGAGCGCCTTGGTTGCGACCTCTGAAAAGTCGGTTGCGAATAGGATGCTCTTGAACAAAACAGGAGGGCTCGTTGTTGCTTTCCCGCTGCTGATGGTTTCTGTAGTGATCATGGTGTTCCCCCGTCCTCGACTATGTATTTGCGTGCTCGGTCTTTACGTGCTCCAGAATGCTGCGCACCAGCGATGTCATCATCGGGTTGTCCGCCAGTAACTCGGCACCCTCTGAGACCATGCTTTCGAGGAGAGCCTTGCCCTTATTGTCCACAAAACTCACGCTACTCAGATCAATGCGGAAGCGCGTCCCCGGCTGGGTGTTCTTGGCGCAGATCCAGGCTCGTTCCAGTTCCTTCACCCAATCGCCGATCAGCTTGCCTTCGAGGCGGAATCTGATGAAATCTGCCTTTTCCTCTACGGTAATTCGTAACATTGCGCGACTCCCTATCTTCTTATTGTTTCTGGATCCGGAATACAACCGGAACAACGTTCGTTCACTGGCTGCCGAACACCTCCCTGTTGCTCCACTTCATCCAGAACCGAATGCGCGTTCATGAGCCTGCCCTGCAGGCAATCCGCAGCCATGCGAATCTTGGCCGCCAAGGTGCGCGATGCCCAGTGCACATGTTCTCCAGCGAATAGTCGACCTTTGCGCCACAGCTGCAGCACACGCGGTACGTCCTGCCATCGAGTGTGAAGACGCGGCTCAGATTGCCGTGATGACAACCGAAAAGGCAATCAAGCGTCTTTAATAGGCCTTCCATGACCCCTCCTTCTTTCTCTCTTAAGGGTTCAAAACGATTCAGTGCAGTTAAGAAGCCAAATCCTCGACACATTGAAGAAATGAAAACCATTGTCCTCCTTGCTCTTGCGGCAGCCTGCCCGATGGGTATAACAGCAGGAAAACGAAGGCCGTCGTCACAATGACGACGGGGCACCAGTCTGATAGCGGAACACCAGAAACGATAGTGCCTTTTCTCCGCCGAGATGATCCCTCCAAGCCATTGAATCAACTGTGAAACAACACTCAGGCTCAGCCACGCACAATGGGTCATCGGCTTGCAGATACCACTGTGTGAAAGGAATCCACTGTGAAGGGGATCCTCAAGCTCGCCTACAAGTTGCTGGTAAATGACAAGGCAAAGTTCACCGCTTTGTTGCTCGGCATCACCTTTGCCGTGTTCCTGATCATGTTCATCACGTCGATGTTCGTCGGAGTGTTGAATCATGCCTCCTCAACCATAATCAACATCGGCGCGACCATGTGGGTCATGGATCCGGCCGTGCAGACGGTCTCCAATTCGATCGGCATGCCCGACTACGTCTTGGACGCAGTTTGAAGCATGCAGGGAGTGAAGTATGCCGTTCCGTTGTATTCGGGAGGAGCTTTGGTCAAGCTTTCCGACGGAACCTATCAATCCGTCACCGTTGTCGGATTGGACGACACCAGCCTGCTCGGCAGACCGCAGCTCATTGAGGGAATAATCGAAAACATCTATGCGGAGAACGGATTCATCGCGGTGCGCGATGCGGAGTTCCCCAAGCTTGAGAATCCCCACGTCGGGTCGGAACTCGAACTAAACGACAACCGAGCCGTCATCGTGGGGATCGCGACGGTAGCAACTTCCGGCCTGTATGGAACCCCCACCCTCTACACGACGTACGAGCGAGCGGTCCAGTACATTCCGAATCCTCGGTACACCATTTCCTACGTGCTCGTGGAGCCAAAGAGCACGAACGATATACCCCAGATTAAACAGCAAGTCGAGCGCCTGGGCTACCGCGCGCGAACGAAGGAGGAGTTCATGCAGAGAACTGCAGACTTCTTCGTATTCCAGACTGGCGGCGGAACCAACATGCTGATCATGACTTTGATCAGCTTCGCTGTGGGCTTGTCGATATCCGGTCAAACGTTCTACACCTTCATTCTCGAAAACCTGGAACGGTTCGGAGCATTGAAGGCGATTGGAACAAAGAGTCGCGACTTGGTAGCCATGATCCTGTTCCAGGCTACGTTCACGGCATTCACGGGCTACGGCCTGGGGGTCGGGCTCTGCGTGCTCTTGATCTGGTTGGCTCGGTTAAGGCTGCCCAGCTACGCTGCCATGCTTACCTACGGGAATCTCGCGATTGGATTTGCCATGGTCGTGGTCATTGCCGCGATTTCGAGCTACGTAGGGATTCGACGAGTCTTGAAGATAGAACCGTTCGATATTTTCAGAGGATGACATGCCGCAGGTAGCCATTCAAGCGAAAGGCCTAGAGAAGTGGTTCGGCGAGGGCGACGCCAAGACATCTGCTCTAAAAGATGTTGAACTCGAAACCTATTTCGGCGAGATGGTCTACATCGTCGGCCCCTCCGGCAGCGGAAAAACCACATTACTGAGTGTTCTCTCGGGAATTCTTAAGCCCAATGCAGGTAGCGTTCGAGTGGAAGGCGTTGATATCTGGAACTTGGGTGGCGACGAGCTGGCCGACTTCCGTCTGCAAAATATCGGATTTGTATTTCAGGACTTCCATCTTTTCCCTCGCCTGACTACGGC